>JANNDF010000594.1:0-15203 GCA_031387445.1 Planctomycetia bacterium | reverse complement strand
GTTCGCCGACAAGAAACCGGCCGCGAACGCCACCGTGGTGTTCCACCCGACCGACCCGGCCATCACCGTCCGCCCGCGCGGGAAGGTGGGGGCGGACGGCTCGTTCCAGCTCACTAGTTACGACGGCAATGACGGCGCGCCGGCCGGCAAGTACCGCGTCACGGTCGAACTCTGGCTGGCCGGGCGACCGGACGAGGGGCCGAGCAACCGCCTGCCGGCGAAGTTCGCCACGCCGGAGTCGAGCGGCCTGGAGGCGACCGTCGGCCCCGGCCCGACCACCCTGGACCCGTTCGCGCTGAAGCGCTAACCCACCCCACGCACGACCATTCCCGGAGTCCTTCCCATGACCCGTTCGTTCCGCCGCAAGGCTTTCACCCTCATCGAGCTGCTGGTGGTGATCGCCATCATCGCCATCCTGATCGGCCTGCTGCTGCCGGCCGTGCAGAAGGTCCGCGAGGCGGCGGCCCGCATGCAATCGTCCAACAACCTGAAGCAGATCGGTCTGGCCACGCACAACTACGAGAGCGCCTACAGCTACCTGCCCCCCAGCATGAACTACAAGGGCACCACGGCGGACGTGCTGCTCCTGCCGTACCTGGAGCAGGAAGCCCGCTACCGCCTGTGGGAGCCGACCATGGCGGTCGGCTCGACCGGCAGCTTCTGGTGTTCGAACCTACAGCCGGTGCTCCGCGGGTACGGGCCGACCGGCGCCGCCGGGTACGCCGCCGAGGGGCCGATCAAGACGTTCCTGTGCCCGTCCGCCCCGGCGCCCGAGTCCACCCCCTTAATGCCCCAACTGCGGGCGTGGGGCATTAAGGGGGTGGACTACCCGAACACCGGCACGTGGGCCGGGGTCGGCTCGGCCCCGCCGGCCCTGAGCGGCAACACGTACACCTTCACCGGCGGCCCCCTGCACGTGACCACGACCGGGAAGAACAACTACGCCCTGAACATCGGGTACTGCTCGCAAGGGGCCGGGCTGGACGGCTACCGCGGGCCGTTCACTTACAACAGCGGGAGCGGGCGGGGGACCACCATCGTGGGCATCGGCGACGGGACGAGCAACACGCTCGGCTGGGCGGAAACGGCCGGCGGCCTCACCTTCGTCGGCACCACCAGCGAGGGGTGGACGATGAACCCGGTCGGCCACTCGTTCTTCGCCAGCAACTTCTGGACGTGCCCGTCCACCAGCGGCAACTGCGTGAACACGTCGGCCGGCAAGCGGCTGGGCAGCGGCATCCCCGGCAGCCTGCACACCGGCGGGCGGTACAACGCGGTGTTCATGGACGGCTCCGTCCGCTCCCTGAACGGCAGTCTGGATTTCACCACCTACGTGTACATCTGCGGGGCCAACGACGGCCAGACCGTCAACTTCGAGTGACCGACCCGTCGGCCTTCCTGAACGAACTCCTACCCCGATTCCGAGGATGCCATGCGAAAATACGCTGTCTGGATTGCTCTCGCCGGTGTGTCGCTCGTGGGATGTGACGGCGGCCAGTCGGTTGACCCCAAGCCCGCCGGCCCGCCGGACACCCGCCTGAAGCCGGCTGATGCCGGGGGGAAGGGCACTCCGGCCCCCGCCCCCGCCGTTCGTGGCGATTGACTTGCCGATGTCTGTGTCTGAGTCATTCACCATTCCGCTTGGCTGTTCGGCCGGGCGGACTGGTTCATTTGCGAAGGGCGGTTGGATCTGCCGCCAGTCGTATCGTCCGTCCGGCTACCGCCGAGTCACATCCGCGGCACGGCGGGTCGGCGGCCCATCGCATTCAATGACGGTGTGGAAGTCCCGACGGCGGGTCCACAGGTCGTCGATCCCCCGCCGGCCGATCCGCGAGTTGTCCGATAGGTCTACCCGAGTCAGCCGCGTCATCAACTCCGACCGTGCCAGCCCCACCGCTCCCAGGTCCGTGATCGGGTTCTGCCGCAACAGCAGGACCGACAACTTTGCCGTGTGCGGAGACTCCGCCAGCGCCCGCAGGCCGTCGTCGCCGATGTGGTTGTGCGACAGGTCGAGCACCCGCACGCCGGCCAGCAGCGAGCACGCCGCGAGTGCCTTCAGCCCGGCCGAGTTGATCTCGTTCTGCCGCAAGTCCAGCCGCGGGTCGTGGGCGAGCATGCGGGCGAGCAGCGGCGAACCGGCCAGCGCCTCACACCCGGCGTCGCCGATGTGGTTGTTCCGCACCCGCAGGGTGTGCAGCCGGGCGAGCGAGGAACTGTGCGCGAGCGCCGCAATGCCCGCGTCGCCCACGGAGTTCGCGGAGATGTCGAGCACCCGCAGTCCGCCCAGGTGCGGCGACTCGGCCAGACGCTTCACCCCGGTGGCGGTGATCTGTCCGTTGTCGTTCAGGTGTAGGGCGGTCAGGCTCGGCAGGTTGCGACAGTCCGCCAGCAACTGCCCCCCGGGGTCGCTGATGCCGTTGAAGCTCAGGTCGAGCGACTCCACTTTGCCCAGGTGTGGCGAGCGCAGCAGGATGTTCAGCCCGCCGTTCTCCAGCCTCGCCCCGCACAGGCCGAGTTCCCGCACCTCGCCGAGAATCGGCAGATGAATCAGTCGGTTGACGTGATCGCCGGCGTCCTCGATCCGCACCCGGCGGATGGCCGCCTTGCGAAACAGTTCTTCCCCGCGGGCGGCCAGCAAGCCGACGCTCACCGTCACCGAATCGACGATGCCGCGGCGGAGCTCGAAGCCGTCGGCCAGCCCGCGGAGGGGCCGCGTCCACTCGTCGGCGTGGCGGAGGAGCAGCTCATTTTGGCGTTCGGTCAGGTCGCCGCGGAGCGGGTGGTCGGCGGGCAGGCGGGCGAGGGCGAGTTGCAGGCGAATGAACTCCGCCCGGTGGCGGTCGGCCGGGTGCGGGGAGTCGTCCAGGTAGTCGGCGAACACGAGCCGCGGGCCGTCGTCGCTGAAGCGGGCGACGACGCTCCGGGTGAACGCCTCTTCCTCGGCCGGGGTGGGCATCGTGCAACGCCACACGAGGGGGACGAGAGGATTGTAGCCGACGAAGCGGCAACAGTGTCGCCGTTCGCTCCGCGAACGGTGCCCATTCCTGAGCGAAAAGAAGATGCTATCCGAGCCACAGCAACAGCCCGGCGGTCACGATCAAGACCCATTGGACGAGCATCCCAGCCCACCAAATGTGCAGGGTGCTTTCGGTCAATCGATGGGGTCGGTGACGGAGCCAGTTCACGTACACAGGCACCACCACCGCTGCCAGGATGATGCAGCACCCGCTCAAGCACATCTTGGCCAGCGGATGCAATGTGCATTCCCAAATGTGAGCGAGTCAGACATCGCCGACGGTGACGTACCCTTCGACCCACTGGTCCTGATCGAGTTTGTACTCGTCGATGTGGAAGCCGTTGGGGGTATCCGAAAAGCCCGGAGTGTGGGCGAGGCGTTCGACCACCCCTTCGGCGTTCGCGCGGGTGGAATACACCCCGATGAGTTTCACCTCGTCGGACCCGTCATCCAACTCATGAGAGTGTTGAAGGACAAAAACGCTCTTCATGGTGGCCCCTCGCGGTCGTCACTCGAAAGCCCGGTCGCCCCACTTCTTGATCTTGCTGAACTCGCTGCCCGGCCCCGTCAGGTAGTTCCCTCGGCCGTACTTCTCATTCAGCAACCGTTCGGCGAACTCCCGTCCATTCTCTGTGAGCAGAGGGCGTTCGCCTTCCGCCCAACTCGGAATATCTTTCGCGCCGTCCTTGCCGCTCAACCCGGCTTTCGACTTCTTGTGCATGATAACCGCCCGTGCGGGTCGCTCAACGGGTTGTGGCTCACGCCGATTTGCGTTCGGGAAGGGGCAGATAATCCGCAGGTTCGTTTGGGAGCGTCAGTACGAAGCGAGTCACGCCGTCGGCCCGCTCGAATTGCACGTCGCCGCCGTTCTGCTTCGCCAGCCGCCACGCCACGCTCAGGCCCAGCCCGCGACCGCGGCCGGCGTTACGCCCGCTGAAGAACGGGTCGAACAGGTGCGGCAGCATGCCGGCGGTCGGCCCCGGCCCGGTGTCCTCCACCACGATCTGCGTCCACTCGTCGCCCGCCTCCACCCGCACGCACACCCGCCCGCCCTTCCCGGCGGCGTCAATCGCGTTCCGCCCGAGTGCCACCACCACCGCCCGCACGTGCGCCGCGTCCGCCCACAGCTTGCCGGCGTCCACAGAGTCGGGCAATTCCAGTTCCACCCCCGCGTCGTCGGCGGTCGGGAGCAGTTCCTTCGCCACGGCGGGCACCCACGCCGCCGCGCCGAGTAGGGCCGGGTTCGGCTGCGGCGGGCGGGCGAACTGCCGGGTGCCGGCGAGGATGTCGTGAATCCGCTTCGTCTGGCGGACTACCGTGTCGTAGCGGTTCAACCGCGACTCGTCGTCCTCTTCGGACCGCAGCAGTTGCACGTTGGTGGCGATGACGGCGAGCGGGTTGTTGATCTCGTGCCCGGCGCCGGCGGCGAACTCGGCGAGGCCGTCGAGCTTGGCGTCCCGCACGGCCGTATCGAAGTCGTGCCGCGAGTCGGCGAGGAGGGCGGTCAGTTTGTCGATGCGGTCTTCGAGTTCGGCGACCAGTTGGGCGGCGGAGCGTTGCCGGGCCTTCGCGGCGAGGCGGAGCAGGCGGGGCCAGAGGGGGTTGGCTGTATTTGGCGAGCGGGGGGCGTCAGCCCTCTGGTGCGCATCTGGAACCAGGGGGCTGACGCCCCCCGCTCGCCCGGCACGCACCACCTCCAACACTCCCCGATGCCCGCCGAGGGCCACGCCGTCTTCGACACCCAACTCGGGGAATCCGACCGCCACCGTCACCCACGCGGGCAACCGCCAGCGGGCGAGCGCCTTCCGCGCCAATACCGATTGCCCTTCAAAATACCCGGCCAACAACCCCGCGCACCACGCGGCATCGGGCGAGCACTTCCCGGTTTCAATGGCGATGCGTTCGGCGGCTTCGGCCAGTGCCTGGCCGCGGGCGACCGCTTCGCCAACCGACGGCAGCGGCTCGCCTTCACTTTCCACGAGGGTCGCCGCGGTCTCGCACAGTCCCGGTTGGGCCAGCGCGACCGCATCGAGTGTGAACGTTTCAGGCTGGGGGGTGGGGCGGGCGTACCGCAAGGCGTGCAGAACCAGGCCCGGATCGCGGCGGATCACGTCAACGGAAATGTGGTCGTCTGCAAGGGCGAGCAGCGCGGCATCGGACGGGCGGAGCCACGCCCGCGTAACCACCGGGTGAATCGCCGCCGTGTTCACCGGAGAGTCCTTCGGCCGGAGACGGGGGAAGACAAGGAGGGCGGGGGGCCGCCATGCCGTGATTTTGGTATCGGCATGCCAGACGCCCCGCCCTTGCCAAATCGCCCGAATTACGCGATCGACATCGGCTCCATGTCGAGCAGCTTGCACATTTTGTCGATGAGCGTCTCGATGTCGAACGGCTTCCGTTCGAAGTCGTCGGCGCCGGCCAGCTTCAGCTCCTGAATCTTGTCCTCTTCCACCATCCCGCTGATGCAGATGATGCGGACTTCCTCGAGACTCGGGTCACTCCGCACCCGCTGGCACACCTCTTTGCCGTTGATGTCCGGCAGCATGACGTCCAGCAGCATGAGGTCCGGGCGGTACTCCTTCACCATCATGCCGGCGTCGAACCCGTTGGCGGCGATCTTCACCTCGAACCGGCCGTCCTCTTCGAGCAGCCGGGCGGTGCTTTCCACCAGGTCCTGGTCGTCGTCCACGAGCAGCACCTTCCGCTTGCCGCTTTCCAGGGCGTCGGTCGGGATGCTGTTGTCCTTCATGAACTTGAACAACTGGTCTCGCGGGATGCGGCGGAACTTACTCCCGGGCACCCGGAACCCCTTGAGCTGGCCGTTGTCGAAGCAGCGAATGATCGTCTGCTGCGACACCTTGCAGATTTTGGCCGCTTCGCCGGTCGTGAACACCGTCTTCATACGGTCTTGTCCTGCCGGCACGGCCGGCACGCATGAAGGAAGACCAGCCGCCCGTGTTCCGGGGCGATCAGGTCGGGACCATCCGTGGCATACGGCACCACGTACTCGCCTGGCCGTCAGGCCGGGCGAGCTGGGGGAAGGAGGTCAACGGATCCGTCGGCGGGGACTCAGGAGGTCGGACAAGATGCGGGACTCAGGTTGTTTGCCCACCACCGCGATTCTAACTCGCCTTCCGGGTGAGTCAACGAGCGACCGCCCACAACCCCCGGCTTATCACACCACCCGCGGCAGTCGCCAACGGCACAGTGTCACCGGATTGCGGAAATCGCCCACATTCCCACCCGCGGCTGCCACCCGGAATCACTCCCGGTTCGGCCGCCACACTCGCCGCGATTCCCCCCAGACTCGGGGTTCCCCGCGGCTTGTGAGCGACCCCATACCGACTCATTCCAGATAAAACAACAGCACTGCCAGGTCCGCCGGGGTGATGCCGCTGATGCGGCTTGCCTGGCCCACGTTGGCGGGCCGCACCTTCGCCAACTTCTGCTTCGCTTCCACCCGCATTTGGGGGACTGCGGCGTAGTCGAACGCCTCCGGAATCCGCCGCCCCTCCATCTTCCGGAACCGCTCCACGTCGCGGGCTTGCAGGTCGATGTACCCACTGTACTTGGCTTCCAATACCACCTGTTCCACCACGGCGGGCGAAGCGTCCCACTCCGCCAGCGCGGGGCAGCGGCCGACCATCTCCGCCCAGGTGGTCTGCGTGCGACGCAGCCACGTCGCCAGCGTGTCGCCGTCCGACTTGGTGGTGTCGAGCGTGTGTTGCAGCTTTGCAATCCCCGCTTCCTTCGCTTCCAGCCGTGCCCATGCCGCATCGCTCACGCTGCCCACCTTGCGGCCGAGCGGGGTCAGTCGGCGGTCGGCGTTGTCGTGGCGAAGGAGCAGACGGTACTCGGCGCGACTCGTGAACATGCGGTACGGCTCGTCCACACCTTTCGTGACGAGGTCGTCAATCAGCACGCCGATGTACGCCTGAGCGCGGTCGAGCACGAGCGGCGGCTCGCCCTTGATCTTGAGTGCCGCGTTCAGCCCGGCCATCAGCCCTTGAGCCCCCGCTTCTTCGTAACCCGTCGTGCCGTTGATCTGCCCGGCGAAGTAGAGGCCCGCCACCGGCTTGGTTTCGAGCGTCGGGTGAAGCTGCGTCGGCGGGGCGAAGTCGTACTCCACCGCGTACCCCCACCGCATCACCTCCGCGTTCTCTAGACCGGGAATCAGCTTGAGCATCGCCGCCTGCACGTCTTTGGGCAGGCTGGTGCTGATGCCGTTGACGTAATACTCGCGGGTGTTCAGCCCCTCCGGTTCGAGGAAGAGCTGGTGCGAACCCTTCTCGGCGAACCGCACGACCTTGTCTTCGATGCTCGGGCAGTACCGCGGGCCGCTGCCGCGGATCGCCCCGCTGTACATGGGGGCGCGATCCAGGTTCGCGCGGATCAGGTCGTGAACCGCCGGGGTGGTTTCCGTGACGTGGCAGACCATCTGCGGGACGGTGATCTTGTCGGTGCCGAAGCTGAACGGCCGAGGCGGGTCGTCGCCGCGGGACTCGGCCAGCTTGCTGAAGTCGATGGTGCGGCCGTTCAGCCGACACGGGGTGCCCGTCTTGAAGCGTTCCAGGGTGAACCCGCACGCGGCCAGCGAGTCGCTCATCCCCTCCGCCGAGTTGTCGCCCGCCCGCCCGCCGACCGTCTTCGCCTCCCCCGTGTGCATGATCGCTTTCAGGAACGTGCCCGTGGTGAGGATGACCGCCGGCGCGCGGTAGTGCGTGTCCCCGCGGGCGACGACTCCTCGAATGCGGAGTGCGGAGTGCGGAGTGCGGAGTTCAGACCCGTCTTCCATTCCGCGTTCCGCACTCCGCGTTCCGCACTCCTCCAGAAGGAGGCCTTCGACGAGTTCTTGGCGCAGGGTCAGTCCTTCCTGTGACTCCACCCACCCCTTCATGGTGTTCTGGTACAGCTTCTTGTCGCACTGCGCCCGCGGCGAGTGCATGGCCGGGCCTTTGCTGGCGTTGAGCATCTTGAACATGATGCCCGACGCATCGGTGCATTGGCCCATCACCCCGCCGAGGGCGTCGATCTCGCGGACGATCTGCCCCTTCGCAACCCCGCCGATGGCGGGGTTGCAGCTCATCTGCCCGACGGCGTCGGCGTTCATGGTGAGCAGACACGTCTTCATCCCGAGTCGGGCGGCGGCCATGGCGGCCTCGGTGCCGGCGTGCCCGGCCCCGACCACGATCACATCGAACTCGAACGTCAGCTGCATGTCAAATCACCGGGCGAGGTGGGAGGTACATGCGGCCGGCCCCGCGGTTGCCTCCGGCGGCTGTATCGGCGACGGCATCAAGGAAGGCCGAGGCCACGATCAGTGCGTACCGCCGGTCGCGCTCGAACCGTCCCTTGTTCGCCAGGGTGAGGACGGGCAGGCTGTCGGCGGTCAGCGAGTCGTCCAGGGTTCGCTGAAGGGAGTCCGGGCCGTCATCGTTCCGGTTCTCGGTGAACAGGACGAGACCATCCGTCTGGCAGCGGTTCCAGATCACCCGGTCTCGCACGTCGACGGCGTACCCCAATCCGGGGACCGTCAGGATGGGCAACCCGAGTGCCTGCCACAGGTCGGTCGCCTTCAGCGCCGCGAGCAGTTGCAACATGTGACGTGCGTGGCCCTGAATGTTCACGTCGAACACGACCCCGTTCATCTACCCCACCTCCATGAACAGGGGGGCACGCCGCTTCCGCTTCCACTCCTCGAACAGCCGAAACATCCTCGCCCGGCGATCCGCGTCCGGCTCGCCCGGAACGTCCGGGAACAGTGCCGGGTTCCCCTTCCCCTCTTCCAGCCAGAGACTCATAAGCACCACACGCTCGCGCGCCGCCGCCGCCCGCTCCCGCATCTCCGGCGTGTCTTGGGCGGCGATCACTCGGGCCGTCCGCTCGTCCATTCGGCGGACGGCTTCGGCCACCTCCGCGTAGTGCTGGAAGGCGAACGCGCGCAACACCGCCACCTGATGAGGCAGCAGTTCGTACCGCCGGCACAGTTCGTGTTCGGTCACGTCCGGGTCGAACAGCTCACCCCACACCGTGTAGACGGTGATGCGGGTGCCGACGAGTTCGGGGCCTCGTCCGCGGTCGTGGAGGAGGGGGTGGAAGGTGTTGGCGTCCATCGGTGCGGTCTCGGCGGTTTCTCGAATTGTAGCAGAGACAGGCCGCAACCCGGTGCGGTTCAGGCGGGCGAATCCAGCACCAGCGTGACGGGGCCGTCGTTGGTCAGGTCCACTTTCATGTCGGCACCGAAGACGCCGCAGGCGACCGGCACGCCGAGGGCTTTCAGTCCGTTGACGAAGTGCTGATAAAGTGGTTCGGCCTGTTCCGGTCGGGCGGCGGCGATGAAGCTCGGCCGGCGGCCCTTCGCCGCGTCGGCGTACAGGGTGAAGTTGCTCACCGCCAGCACGCCGCCGTTGACGTCTTGCACGCTCAGGTTCATCTTGCCGTCGGCGTCGGGGAAGCACCGCAAGTGGGCCACCTTGTCGGCCAGCCAGTCGGCCGCGGCCGGCGTGTCCGTCGGGGCCACCCCGACCAGCACCAGCCACCCGCGGCCGATCTCCCCGACAGTTTGCCCGTCCACCACGACCCGTGCCGCCGACACCCGCTGGAGTACCGCTCGCACGACGTGCCTCCGATCCGACCTGTGGGTGAAACCGATGGCGGGTATGATACCGCGAATGTACCCCGCACTCTCCGAGTGCGGTGGATCGGAGCCGCACTCGGAGAGTGCGGAGTACCTTGAGGGTTCGGCGATGGGCATGAACGACTTCTCAGCAAACCAGCAGAAGATCATCAAGCGGTACTACCAGAACATCGACGCCATCTCGCTCCAGAAGCTGAGCGAGATGGTGACGGAACTGTATCTGGCCGAAGGGAAGAAGCGGGAACGGCTGTGGAAGAACGCGGCGGCGGCGATGGAGAAGGTGGGCGTGCAGCCGGCCCGCATCGAGGGCATCGTGAAGTCGAACAAGCCGGAGTTGCTGGCCGCGCTGGTGCAGGAGATGCAGGGGAAATAGGTGACCCCGGCAGTGATGCCGGGGGTGGTTGGAAGCGAAACCCCCGGCATCACTGCCGGGGTTCACCAGTATTACTGCCGCGTGCTGATGTACCCGCGGACGTGCCCGCCGCTGTTCGCCACTTCCGTTCGCAGCCCGCCGAAGCCGGGCAGTTCGATGTCCCCGCTTCGCGTCACCAGGTACACCGCGTCGGCCGCCTCGCACGTCCCGTCCGAGCCGGGCAGGTCGCCCCACACGCCGCCGTCGATCACCACCCAGTCGAACCACTGCCGCAACTGCGTCACCAGTTTGGGCAAGTCGGTGGCCATTTGCTCTTCGGTCGAGTCGGTCGGTGTGCCGGCGGCGAGCAGGTGCAGGTTCGTCACGGGCGTCGGCTGGAGCGCCCACGCGAGCGGGATGCTCTGGTTCAGCACGTCGGCCAGCCCCGGCGCTTCCGCCGCCCCCAGCCGACGGGCCACACCCGGCCGGCCCAGGTGGGCGTCCACGATCAGCACGCGGCTGCCGAACTCCTGGATCAGCGACACGGCGAAGTTGACGAGAACGGTGGTGGTGCCGGCGTGGGCACTGCCGGAGGTGAACATCGTCACCTTCGGGCCGGGTTCGTCGAACTGCCGCACGATCTGGTCCCGGACCGTGCGGTACTCCCCGCTCACCGGGTGGTCGGGGAAGTGGTAAGCCACGATCTCCGGGGCCACGCCCGTCTGCTGCATCAGCCGCAGCCCGGCCTTCGGGATCGGGTGGAACGTGACCGACAGGATCCGCGAGTCGGTCACGGGCGGGATCGGGTTCGGGTCGAGCTTCTTCACGGGTTTCACCGCCGGCGGTGGGGTGAACGTTTCGCGTGCCTGGGTCGGCTTCACCTGCGGTTGCTTGACCACCGGCGGGACGGGCTTACCCATTGATGCCACCACCCCGTCCGGCCCGCCCACTTCCACGAACGGCACCGACTCCCCGCCGAACGGGTCGGGCGTGGCGGCCGTGTGTCGCGGCTCGGAGGGCAGCTCGTGCGGCATGTCGGACCCGACTCCGGTAATCACGCGGAACATGCGACTCATGGTCTTCCTTGCCGGTGGGGGGTGCGGCGGCTGGTAGGGTGGGGTGGGCCGCCCTCTCCGAGAGCGGCATCGGCACCGACTCTCGGAGAGAGTCGGCCACCCTACATCACGCCGTCTTCCGTCTCGTCGTCTTCTTCGGCTGCGGTTTCGTCTCCACAGGTACTGTCAGCGGCAGCACCGCGGGGGTCGTCATCTCGCTCGCCAGGCCGAGTTGATCGAGTGCGTCGAGCACCGCCTCGGCGTCGGTGTGCTTCTGCCCGGCGTTCGCGGCCACTTCAAAGGCCAGCGCCGCCGCCCGGTTCAGCACCCGCGGCACCCCGCCGGTGTGGTCGGCCAGCAGGTGCAGCGCCTCGTCGTCGATCAGCCATTCCGGGCGGCCGCCGCACTCCCGCAACTGGTGCCGCACGAACCGCACCGCCTCGTCGCGGTCGAGCGACACGAGCGGCTTGCGAACGGCGATCCGCTGGCGGAACGCCGCACTCAGGCGCTCTTCGCCCGGCTGCCCGAGCAGCAGCGCGAACACCGCCTTCGCGTCCTTCGATTCCAGGTTGCCGAGGAGCCGTAGTTCCTCGCCGGCCTCGGGCGTCAAGTGGTGGGCTTCGTCCACCAGCAACACCACGCACTTGCCTTCAGCCAGCCCGGTCAGCAGTTCGCCATGTACCGCCAGCCGAAGTTCTTGCTCGCTCAACCCGTGGTACGGCTGGCCCAGGTCGAACAGCACGGCTTGAAGCAGGTCCACCGCCCGCGTGTCCGGCGGGGCGTGCAGCATCACCCGCTTGGTGTCGGCGGGGATGGCTTCGAGGAACCGCAACCCCAGGAGCGTTTTGCCGGTGCCCGGTTCGCCCCGCACGACGGCTGCGGCGTCGCCGTCGGTGAACGCGCGCATGACGGCCGCGAACGCCGCGTCGTGGGCGGCGGTCGGCACATACGCGGCGCTGTCCGGGGTCGGACGGAACGGCCGGCGGGTCAGCCCGAACGAGGCCCAGTCCATGTCCGCATCCTGCCGTGGAGTGCCGGTCGTCCGAGACTGAGAATCGACACCGGAAGGCCGACGACTTGAGAATCAGTGGACGGAGAAAGCCGACAGTTCGAACTCCCCGGCGCGACCGTGCGAAACCGTGCGAACAGAAAATCCGTCGCGTTGGCATCGGATTTCGACTTGCGGGTGAGGGGAGGGCGCCGGTATACCACTCCCTCAACAAACTCGCGGAACGTCCGCACACGGGCTGCACGGAGGCAGGACATGAGCAGGATGCTCTCCCTGTTCGACGACGGATTGGCGACCGCCGCCCACTTGTTTCGGACCGGCCGCACGACGCGGGCCGCCGCCACCCTGACCCAATTGCGGGGCGGGGCGGGCACCACCGCGGACGCGGTGAAGGTGTTGCGTGCGGCGGCGGCGGTGGCGGTGACCGCGGAAAAGTACCGGCGGGCGCGGAAGCTGCTCCGCGAAGCGATCGCGCTCGCCCCGACGGACGACGGCCTGTGGTTCGAGATGGGCCGGGCGTTCGAAGACGACCCCCACGGCTGCGACCGCAAGGCCGCCCGCCGCTACAAAAAGGCCGCCCAGTTGAACGCCAACGAACCCAAGCACAAGGCCGTCCTCGGCCGGGCGATGGTCCGCATCAATGAACTCGGCAGCGGGGTGCGGCAGTTGTGCCGCGCCGCCGACGCCGCCCCGACCGACGCCGACGTGCTCGGCGTGGTGGCCGAGGGTCTGCGCGAAGCCGGCCGGGCCGAACTCGCCTTCCAACTGCTGAGCAAGGCGCGGTTCCTGGCGCCGACGGATCGCGGCATCGAGCACCTGTGGTCGCGGGCCAAGTTCGACATGCTGGCTCAACAGCAGAAGGGCGGGCAGGGCACTGAGCCGACGAGTCTCCCGATGCTGCGGGTGTTCAACGACGCCCCGACGCCGGACGTGAGCAACTCGTCCCGCACCCCCTATCGTGCCGACAACACCCACACCCCCGCCCCGCACATCGCCCGCCTGCGCGCCTTCCGAAGCGACATGGGGTGAGAACACACTCTCTGCCCCGTACGGTGCGACGATGGGTTGGAAGGCAACCGGCACCTGGCGCGGGCACTACTCTTACGATCCCGCTCCCCAGTTCCAGGGCGTTCCGGACAAAATTGGGTTCGTGTTGCGCTTACGCCAATCTTGGTTCTTCGGATCGGTAACGGGTGATTTGTCGGACGAACTGCTTCACGGGATGCCGGACCTTAGTACCATCGAGGGTCAGGTGTCGGGTGACCAGATCGAGTTCGTGAAACGACTGCCGGTTCACTTCGTCTGGCTGGAAGGCCGACTGACACCCCTCGCCGAGTATCTTGCCGCATTCGGTCACCAACTCGAAGTACCGCCTCAGCCGATGCCGCTCTTGTACAGCGGGCAGTATCAACCCGCGACCGATGAGTTGGTTGGCACGTGGAAATACGGCGCCTCCGCGATCACGACCATCTGTGACGGACAAATCGTCGAGATGGATGTGCCCGCAGGTGGTGGACGATGGACCGCGACGAGGTCGGCGGGGAAGTAGCACGTCTCGGTTGGAGTCTTCTAGGGCGGGTCGAGCGGGGAGTCCAACCACCCGACCGAACACACGGGACCCTGCGGACACCGACTTCCGCGACGACCCGCGTGTTTGGGTCACGCGGTGCCGGTGCGGCACAGGTTGCCGCGGAACATCGGCCAGGTGCTCTTCCCCTTCCCGAGTTTGACGGCATACGCCCGCCCGAAGTTCTGCGGGCGGGTCTTGTCGGAGGTGCCCTTCCCGCACACGAAGAACGCTTCCAAAATGCCGTCGCCGTCGAAGTCGCCGACCACCGGGCCGGAGTCGATCCCCTCGTAGATGTGCTTCTGCACGGTGGCGTCGAACGCCCGCAGTTCCTTGCCCGTCTTGCCGTCGAGCGTGCGGAAGCGGCGGTCGCTGGCGCCGAACACCAGCACCGGCTTGCCGTCCACCTCGGCCGGTGCCACCCCGCGGGCGATGCTCCCGTGGTCGGCCGACTTCCACTTCTCCTCGCCCTTCAGGTCGAAGGCGTGGACCTTGCCGCTACAGACGACGATCTCCGGTTTGCCGTCGCCGTCCACGTCGCTCACCACGCTCGGTGCGAACAGATACCCGCCCGGCTCCTTCGCCCACACCACCTTGCCCTTCTCGTCCAGCATCGTCACGTCTCCGGCAATCGACGCCGCCACCACTTTTTTGCCGTCGCTTGTGAACGCCGACACGCCGTGATACATGTCCCCTTTCATGACGTGCGACCACAGCTCCTTTCCGGTCTTGAAGCTGAGCGCCCGCACCGCCTTGTCGCCCCGCCAGGTGGTCACCAGCACGTCCAGCCCGCCGTTCCCCAGGTCGAACAGGGTCGGCTCGGACTGCACATGCCCCGGCACCTTGACCGCCCACTTCTCCTTGCGGGTGGCGGCATCGAGCACCACCACCCGCCCGTGCTTGTCGCCCAGGCTCATGGTGCCGATGACGATCTCCAGCTTGCCGTCGCCGTCGATGTCGGCCACCGCCGGGGGCGAGTCGGTGGAGTTCGGCAGGGTGTGCTTCCACTTCTGCTTGCCGGCGCCGTCGAGGCAGAAGAGCGTGCCGGTGCTGCTGTCGGCGGCCAGCACTTCGAGTTTGCCGTCGCCGTCCAGGTCCACGAGGGCGACCGAGGCGTCGAACGGCCCGCCGTCGGATTTGAATTTCCACAGCAGGGTGCCGTCTTTGGCGTCGAGGGCGTAGACGTGTTCGTCGTTGAAGTAGGTGCCGAACACGAGGGCCAGTTTGCCGTCGAGCGTGCCGAGCGCCCCGCCGCCGTAGGACGGGCTGGCGAGGTCGTACTGCCAGAGCGGTTTGACGGCGTCGGCGGGCGGGTCGGCGGCGAACGCCGGGGCCGCGAGGGCGGCGAGACCGGAACCGAGGAACGCGCGACGAGACAGGGGCATGGTGCACCGGGGATGGGAGAGAAGGTGACCACGGGCACCGAGGTGACGACCCGCTCACGCCGGGATTAACCTTACGGGGCCGTTCTAGCTCATTTGAGGGGTGGAACCACACCCCACCTCTCCCCGTTGGGGAGAGAACTGCCGCCGGTCGCTTCGGATCAGCGAAGACGAGAGGTGGAACC
>JANNDF010000584.1:0-1271 GCA_031387445.1 Planctomycetia bacterium | reverse complement strand
CCGGCGGCGTCAGCCGCCTGGGTGCGACCCAACTCAGGCGGCTGACGCCGCCGGTTCACCGGAACATTTCATGGAACTGCTCGCCCTGGTGCCGCACATTTTCCTGACGGGGTGCGCGTTCGTCCTCGGGCTGATGGTCGGCAGTTTCCTGAACGTGCTCATCGCCCGCATGCCCTACGAGAAGAGCATCGTCTGGCCGAGTTCGCGGTGCTTCGGCTGCTTACGCCCGATCCGCCTGCTCGACAACGTGCCCATTCTCGGCTACCTGCGGCTGCGGGGGAAGTGTCGGCAGTGCGGGGCGAAGTTCTCCGCCCGGTACATGTGGGTGGAGTTGTTCACCGGGTTGGGGTTCGCGGCGGTGTTCGTCGTGGAGGCGGTCCTGCCGATGACCGATGCCCCCTGGGGAAACGCGGAATGGCTCTTCCGCCCCGGCCTGCGATTCCATCTGTACCAACCGGGTGCGGGTCTGCTCTCCGGTATCGTGGTGGCCGCCGCCCACTGCTTCCTGCTCGCCTGCCTGATCGCGTCGGCGATGATCGACGCCAAGCACCGCGTCATCCCGCTCGGCATCACATACACCGGCACCTTGTTCGGGCTGATCCTGTCCACCGCGTTCCCGTGGCCGTGGCCGAACGCCGACCCGCACATCCCGGACGCGGCGTGGACGTTGACGGCCGACATCCCGCTCGGCCTGCAACACTGGCCGTTCTGGGGGCCGACGCCGAGTTGGGCACCGCCCGGCAGTCCGATGCTGGGCTTCCTGAACGGGCTGATCGGCGCCGGCGTGGGGCTGCTCATTGGGCGTGGGATCAAGACCGTGTTCGAGCTGGGGATGGGGCGTGAGGCGCTGGGCGTGGGCGATGCCGACCTGCTGATGATGAGCGGGGCGTTCCTCGGCTGGCAGGTGATCGCGCTCGCGTTGCCCGCGGGGGCGGTGTTGTCGCTGGCGTTCATCCTCCCGAAGTGGGTGTGGGCGATGGTCCGCCGGAAGAAGTTCGATAACGCACTGGCGTTCGGGCCTGGGCTGGCGGCCGGCGTGGTGACGTGCTGGTTCGGCTGGCCGTGGCTGGGCGAGTTGGTGCGAGGGGTGTTGTTCGACGGGTTCTTGATCGCCGTGTTCGGCGGACTCGTGGGCGTGGGCCTGCTCGTCGCCGGCTTTGTACTCCGACGGAAACCGGACCCGGCAAACGGGTAGGTGCCGCCGGCTGGGCGGCCCATGTTGGTTGTGGCGCCCCGCCCGCGGCCCCAACATAAGCGGGAGACAGCTATGG
>JANNDF010000572.1:0-16258 GCA_031387445.1 Planctomycetia bacterium | reverse complement strand
CTCCCAGCCCGACCTCAGGTGCGGCTTGTCGAAGTTGGTGGCACGGGACAAAAGCTGGCTCGCCGGATTACGATCGTCCGCCACTCGACACACGCTCTCGCGGCCGTCACCGGAGCACGCTGACAGAGATTGCAGCCGTGTCGGCACCGACGGGCATTTCCCAGCCGCCCGACTGGCCCACCAACAGTACCCGGATGCGGGCGGACCGCCCTGCTCCGGGTTCCCGCCCGCCTCAGCCGATGCTCGCAGCCACGGTCGCCGCCAGGTCGTTGGTCTTCTCCGCGTAGATCTCCGTCGTGCTCACCCGGTCGTGCCCGAGCAGCGCCTGGGCCACGTCCAGCCCGTGATCCCGGCGTACGTTCGTCCCGAATGTGTGCCGCAGTTGGTTCGGGTGCCACTTGGCCAGCGTGTGGACCTTGCACGCTTTCCGGATCGCGTGCCCGAACGTCTTCACCGTGTACCGCGCCCCCTTCACGAACTTCGGCTTGCCCTTCCGCTTCTGCCACCCCTGTCGGCTGGCGTAGAACTTGGTTGTCCGGTTCGCGGCCCGGGCGGCGTTCCGCTCCGCCTCCTCCCTCCGCGGGCTGAACACGTACTCGGCCGGGTAGTCGGTGGGGTACTCGGCGAGCAGTTGCTGGGCGAGCGGGCCGAGGTGGACGAGCCGCACCTTCCCGCGGTGGGCAGTCTTGTGCTGCGGAGGGCGGTATACCCACACCGCGCCCGACGTGTCGATGTCACACCGCCGCAGTCGGACGGCTTCCCCCGGCCGGCAACCGGTGAGCCGCTGGAATCGAATCAATCCGGCGACGTGCCGGCTGACGTGGGGCAGGGTGGCGTCCACCAGTGCGTCGGCCACGGGCAGTGGTGATTAGCACCGCCTCCGGGCCGGTGCCGTGGTCCTCGAAGTACAGGTCGGCCCCGCGGACGATGAGGCGTGGCATCGGTCCCTCGGGGCCGTTGGCGGGAAGGTGAGGTATCTCGATGAACTGGTCTCGGCCTTTCCACCCGACACGGAATCCTGCGGGGGGGTCTCACACCCGGAAGCCCGGGACGAACACGTTCACGAACCGCGAGGGGTTCTTCACCCCGCGGGAGCGGAGGTCCTCCTCGGCCTCGGCCACTTGCTTTGCGCCTGGCTCCCCGCCGGTCAACTGGCCGCGGCGGTATCGCACCGCCGCCGCGTGCAGCGCCACCCCCCACCGGGCGAACGTCTCTTCCGCGAGCTTCAATTCCCGGATCGCCCCGGCCATGTCCCCCCGCAGGTGCAGCACCGCGGCGCGGAGCGACCGCCCGAGCCCCGGAGCGAAGTACGGCACTGGCATCCGCCCCAGGCGGCGAGCGACCCCGACCGCATCGGCGATCACCCAGGCCCGGTCGGCGGGTGCTTCGGCAGCGTACCCGACGGCCGACCGGCCCCGCGTCCAGAAAGCGAACGAGCGGGTCGAGTGGTCGGTTAACAGGGCCTGCACGGCGAGGTGCGGCCAGCGGGCGAGACACCACTCCCAGGCGGCAACTCCCCGCCCCTCGTAGAGCAACACCTCCGTTTCATTCACCCATCCGTAGAGGTGCTGGAGGTAGTACCCTTCGCCGTTGAGCGTCGCGTGGGCTGCGTGCAAACCGGCGCGGGCGTCGGTCGGGCGGTCGTCGGCCAGGTCGATGAGGTGGGCGCGGCCGAGCAGCGGTATGTTGACTGCGAGGTACACGTTCCCCCTGTCCAACTGGCCACGCGCGATCATCTCAAGGACATCGCGGGAGGCGCGGAGGTCGCCTCGGAGCTGCAGCAGGTACGCCTCAAACGCCCGCAGCATACTCCGCTGGTAGGCCACGCTCGGCGCGGCGCAGCGCCGGAGGGCGTCGTCGGTGGGCTGGAGTTGGCTGAGGGCGCGTTCGGAATCGCCGAGCAGGGCGTACCCCATGAATCGGTGGAAATCCAGGAAGGCCTCGGTGTATGTCTGGTCGGCGGCACGCGGCAGCCGTGCGGCGAGTTGTCGCCCTCGCTCGTACAGCCACTTCACCCGGGCCTCCGAAGGGCTACCGAGCCAGGGCGTGAGGACCATCTCGCGGGCGATCCCGAACGCCACCCCGTACGCGTCCCCGGCCTGTAGGCTGAGAAGCAGGCCGAGCGTGTGGAACCAAGCAGCCAGGAGCGGGTCCGACAGCCGGATCAGCGTGGCCGCCCACGCGCAGGCCTCGATCCTCAATCGGTCCTCGGCTGCCACGTTCGCCCGCGGGTGAACCTTCAGCCCCCGCGCCCACAGCCGGAGCCGCAGCCAGACGATCGACCGGCGGAGCGCGCGAGAGGTGGGCGGGATTACGATTTCGACGGCGGCGAGCACCTCGGTCAGCGACCGCATCCCCTCGTCGAGCCGACCGGCACGGATCATCTGCTCGGCCGCCCGCTGACGGCAGAACAGCGTCTCCATCCCGGTACCCAATTCGGCAGCGGCCGCGAACTGGTTCGCCGCCTCGACCGCCCGGGCCGCTTTCGCCAGACTGGCGGCGTGGCCCAACAGCAGCCCCTTCCGCCGCGGGTCGGTCGGGCCGCACAGTGCGAGCGCGCGGCAGTACTGGTCGGCCGAGCGGTCGAACGCCAGCGCCTTCCCCGACTGCTCGGCGGCCTGGGCGTAGTAGTCGATGGCGCGGTCGGCTTCCCGGGCGTGTTCGAAGTGGTGGGCGAGCACCTCCAACTCCGCCCCGCTTGCAGTCAGCACCACGGCCAACTCGCGGTGGTGCCGCACCTTCACCTCGGCCGGGAGGTCGCCGGCCACTACTTCCCTCACCCGGTCGTGGAACGGCTCGACCGTCCGCCCTCCGTCCTCCCCGCCACCCGTTCGCACCGCCCGCCCCGCCACCAGCACGTGGAGTGAGGCCGACTGCCGTTCCGGAGGGACGCGGGCGGCGCGGAAGGCGGACTCCACATCCAGCGGCCCGACGGCCACCGCCACCACCTCTAGCAGCCGCCGCGGGTCGTCCGCCAGCCGGGCGACCCGACCGCGGAGGACGGCGTCGAGGGTCGGCGGGTCGGTCGATCCCGGCTGGCTGAACTGGTGCTCGACCAGCTCGTGGATGAACAGCGGGTTTCCACCCGACTCGCGGGCGATGACCGCGGCGAAACGACCGGCCGGGTCGGTGGCCGCACCGAGGAGGGTTGTTGCCAGTGCCCGCCCCTCGTCGTCGTTCAGTGGATCGACAGGCAGATCCCGCCGTTCGACCATCACCCCCTGCAGGGCGACCACGAACGGGCTGCCCTCGGCATCCCGACGCCGGTAGCCGAACACGAACAGGAGCGGCGGGGCGTCCGGCAGGCGGACCAGCTCTTCCAGAAGGGCGATGCTCTCGCGGTCCCCCCACTGCACGTCGTCGGCGAACAGCCACACGGGGGTGCGGGCGGCCAGCCGGGTGAACAGCTCGCGGAGCGCGGCGAACCCCCGCCGGCGGGCCTCGTGCGGGTCGTCCGGGTTGGTCGGAGGCGGGGACTCGGCGACTGCTTCCAGTCGGCCGAGGACCGGGAACAGGCGGGCGAGGTCGGCCAGGTGGACCGGCAGCACCGCCGCGGCCTGTTCGCGGGTCTGCCGCCGCAGGTGCCGCAGCAGGGCGTCGACCACCCCGTCGAACACCTTGTAAGGCACCGCGCTCTGCTCGTAGCACCGGCCGGCGAGTACCACCGCCCGGCCGCCGTCGCCCGCCTCCCGCATGAACCGGCCGACCAGTTCACTCTTCCCCACCCCGGACGGGCCGTGAACTTCGACCACCACCGGCCGGCGGTGGCGACGGGTGTCGGCGGCCGCGGCGCGGAGCGCGGCGAAGTGCGATTCCCGACCCACCAACGGCGTGCGGTCTTCGACCGCAGCCCGAGTGTGGGCGACCGACCCGCCAAGCCGTCGCAACACCTCCAACCCACTCGGTCGTGCGGCGGGATCGACCGCGAGCAGTTCCACGCACAAGGCTTCCAGGTCGAGCGGGATGCCGTCGGCGTAGGTGGACGGCCGGGGCGGGGCGCTCGCCTCCTTCGCCCGCATGACGGCTAGGGCGTGGCCGGCGAACGGCAACCGCCCGCACAGGGCCGCGAACAGCAGTGTGCCGAAGCTGTACCAGTCGCTCGCCGGCGAGAGCGCCCCGGTGCCGAACTGCTCGGGAGACATGTAGTCCACCGTCCCGACCGGGCCGGACGGCCGGTCCCGGTCGCCGCCGAGGTCGGCCACCAGCCCGAAGTCAAGCAACTTCACCCGCCCGTCGGCGGTGACCAGCGCGTTCGACGACTTCACGTCTCGGTGCAGTTTGCCGGCGCGGTGCAGCGTGTGGAGGGCGGCCGCCAGTTGTGCGAAGACCGAGCGAAGCCGGGCGTTGTCGGCGTCGATACCCCCCCCGCCGCGGACGTACTCGAGGAAGTGGACTCCTTCAACAAGCTCCATCACGCAGTACCAGTTCGCCCCCTCGGCGATCTGGGCGTAGACGGTGACCAGGTTCTCGTGCCGGAGGCCGGCGAGGGCGGCGAACTCCCGCTTCAAGTACGCCAGCCGGGCGGGGTCGAGGTGGGTGAGCGTTTTGACGGCGACCACCCCGCCGCGGGGGTCGCGGGCCTTGTACACCACGCCCATGCCGCCGCGGCCGAGTTCGCCCAGCAGTTCGTACCCGGCCGGAAGGACCGGGCCGCGGCTGGGTGCGGCCGGCGCGGACCGGGTGACTTGCTCGAACTCGCCGAGCAGCCGCAACCGTTCGACCACCGCCGCGTGCAACTCCGGGTCGTCGCCGCATAGGGCGGCGATGTCGGGCGTGCGGCCGGCCACCCGCTCCGCCTCCACGAGCGCGACGAGGTCACTCACCTGGGTTTCAGACATGCCCCGCCCCCCGGATACCACATGAGCGGAAGCCCAGACGTTCACCCGACAGAAAAATGTGACACGACGGGTTATTGGGCAGGCGGGAAGGCCGACTCCTGCAACTGTCTGGCGAGGCGAACACGCGCCTCTTGCCATCGTCGCTGGACCGTTCGCACATCGACCCCGAGTAGGGCGGCCGCGTCGGCCTGGGACATCCCCTGGTAGTGCAGCAGATCGACCACCTCCCGCTCGTCGTCCGGCAACCGGCCGACCCGCTCGTGGAACTCCCGCCAGCGGTCCAGTTCGGATGAGTCGGACGCCGCCACCGCCTCGAACCGCCCGCCGTGCGAGTGCCGGTTTGCCCCCTCCCCGCGGGGGCCGTAGTAGTGCCGGTAGAGGTCGAGCAACTCGCGGCGGATGACGGTCGCGGCCAGCCCGAAGAACTGCTTCGGGTTGTCCGGGGTGACCCCTTCGAGCGACCGCAGCAGCCGCACCGCCGCCCCCTGGAGCACGTCGTCGGTGCCCTCGAACCGGGCCACGGCCGGGTACCCGCGGAGCAGGTGACTCGCCAGCCGCCGCAGGTTCTCCTGCACGCGGCGCAAGAGTTCGTCCCGGGCGGCCGGGTCGGGGCGGGCGAGCAAAGCCTGAAGTTCGGCGGTGCGGAGGTCGTCGGGCACGGGGGAGTCCGGAAAAAGCGCCCGACCGTGTCGGGTCAACGGGGCGACATCCGCTCGTGGGGTGTCGGCCGGGATTTTACCACCCTCCCGGCGGCCGAGATACCCCCCGTTTCGGAGACCGTCATGCCCCGGACACTTCGGCTCACTGTGCTACCCACGCTGTTCCTGCTCCTCCCGTTCGCCGGGTGCCTGTCCGGTCCGCTCCGCGGGGCTGACGGCGAGGCGGCCCCCCGCGTCAAACTCGCCGCCGGTGAAATCGAAGGGGCAAAGATGGACGGCGTGCGCGTGTACAAAGGCATCCCGTTCGCCGAGCCTCCGGTTGGCGAGTTGCGGTGGAAGCCGCCCCAGCCGCTCAAGCCGTGGAAGGGGGTGAAGCAGTCCAAGGCGTTCGCTGCGGCCCCACCGCAAGACGGTGTGGTGCCGATGCTCATGGGCGTCCCGAAGTGCCGGAGCGAAGACTGCCTCTACCTGAACGTCTGGACGCCGGCCGAACAGAGTAACGAGAAGTTGCCGGTGATGGTCTGGATTCACGGCGGCTCGTTCAGCATGGGTTCGACTTCTCAGCCCCTGTACGACGGATCCCGCCTGGCGAAAAAGGGCGTGGTAGTGGTCTCGGTCGGCTACCGGGTCGGCCCGTTCGGCTTCCTCGCCCACCCGGAACTGACCCGCGAGGGCGGCGGCACCTCGGGCAACTTCGGCCTGCGGGATTTGATCGCTGGGTTGCAGTGGGTCCGCGACAACGCCGCTGCGTTCGGCGGCGACGCCGGGTGCGTGACCATCTTCGGCGAGTCCGCTGGCGGCAGTGCGGTCAGCCTGCTGGCCACCTCGCCGAAGGCCAAGGGGCTGTACCACCGGGCCATCAGCCAGAGCGGACCCGGGTTCACACCGAGCAAGACGGCGGCCGACGAGCCGTTCCAACTGACGCCGACGCTCGCGGTCGCCGAGGCGGAGGGGGAGGCGTTCCTGGCCAAGCTGAAGGCCAAAGACCTGGCCGCCGCCCGTGCCCTGTCGGCCGAGGCCGTGTTGAAGGGTGGGTTCTCCGGGTGGGCCGCGTTCGACGGGGACGTGCTGCCCGGCGATCAGTACGAGATGTATCGGGCCGGCCGGTTCAACGATACGCCCGTCCTCACCGGCTCGAACGCCGACGACGGCGGGATGTTCGTGCCCTCCCGCACCACGCCGGCCGAGTTCGAGGCCGCCGCCAAGCGGTTCTGCGACCACGCGGGCCAGGTGCTCGCCGCATACCCGCACGCGAACGAAGCCGAAGTGACGCGGGCGATGCGGGACTTGGCCGGCGACGGGGCGTTCCACTGGCCGGCCCGGACGTGGGCGAAGCTCCAGACCGAACTGGGCAAGCGGAAGGCGTTCGTCTACCGCTTCGACGGCCCGGCGGGAGGGGCGGGCCACGGGGCCGAACTCGGGTACGTGTTCGGCAACCTCGGCCAGTGCCAAAAGCCGCCGGCGGAGGACGCCGCACTGTCCGACCTGATGAGCAGCTACTGGGTCAACTTCGCCCGCACCGGCGACCCGAACGGGCCGTGCCTGCCCGAGTGGTCCGCCTACTCCGCCAAGGGGACCCAGGTGATGACGTTCGCCGCCGAGATCGGCATGAAGGACCTGCCGCACGCACAGCGGCTGGAGGTGCTCGACGAGTACTTCGCCTGGCGTCGCGGGCCGATGAAGCACGACCTCCGGGCGCGGAAGTGATGGTGTACGCCCGATCGCTTCTCCAGCCAGCCGCTCGTACCTCACCACCACCGCGCCTGGAAGCGAGGTCGGATCAGGCGCGTACAACAGTCGAGTTCCTCCAGTGACGCCTTGAAACGCTGTCGATTCCGACTGCACTCCATGAAAAACAGATCGCCGGTGTCAGCTTCCGCCTCCGCCTTTCGCTTCCCCGGGTGACACACATCGGCCGCCGTTGGCCCGACCGCCACCCGGCGGCCCGATGGCGGCCGGCCCAACCGGAGGGTGACATGCGCGACGACCGCGACGACGGCCCGAGGCCGTGTATCCTGTCGAAACTCGTGAGCCTCGCTGTCCCCGCGGTGGCGGTGCTGATGATCTGGGGCCAGACGGGTAAGCCGGCCAGACCGGACAACCCACCGCCCGTCACCCTCCGGGCGGCAGTCGCGGACCGCATCATCGCCTCGCGGTACGCCCCTGGCCCACCCACCACGCGGGCGGGCGAGTCCCTGACCGTTCGGAACCCGGGCGAAAGGGATTGACCCTCCGGCTGGACACCCGCAGAAAACGCCGCAGACTGGCGTGAGACGACTCAAATACCGCCCTGCTGACTTTCACTGAGAAAGTTGACGCGGGGCGCGGGGTTGGAATCGTGCTTGGCGAGATGAGAGTCGTGTCCTTATCACCGAACCTCGGAGGAAACCTCATGTCACACACTCGCGGGCCCGCCCTGATCGCCCTGATCGCGGGCGCACTCGTCTGCCACCCGCAACCGGTCGCGGCCGCAGACCCGGCTCCGGGGGCGGTCGGCGGGACCGTCCGCCCGTTCACGGTGCGGCAGCCGGACGGGGGGACCGTCACCCTCCCCGAACACTACAAGGACGCGAAGGCGGTCGTGGTGGTGTTCGTCGGGTTCGACTGCCCGATCGCCAAGAGCTACGTCACCCCGCTCGGCGACCTGGCGAAGGCCTACGCCGACAAGGGCGTGACCGTCGTGGGGGTGTGCCCGGACGAAGGGGCTGCGGAGGTGAAGAAGCAGGTGGCCGACTTCGCCGTCAAGTTCCCGATGTTCGCCGACCCTGACCTGAAGGCGGTTCGCGAACTCGGCGCGAAGCGCGTCCCCGAGGCGTTCGTGTTGGACGCGAAGGGCGTCATCCGGTATCGCGGGCGAATCGACGACGGGTGGATCACCCCCGGGAAACAGAACCCCCGCCCGCCGGTGCCGGACCTGAAGAACGCGATCGAGGAGGTGCTCGCGGGCAAGGCCGTCACGGTGGCCGAGACGCCGGTGCCCGGGTGCCCGATCGGAAAGCCCGAGAAGGCGAAAGCGGTGCCGCCGTCGGGTGCGAAGGTGACGTTCTACAAGGACGTGCTGCCGGTCCTCCAGACCCGCTGCCAGGAGTGCCACCGCCCCGGCGAGGTCGGGCCGTTCAGCCTGCTCACGTACAAGCAGGCGGTGCGGTGGGGCGACCTGATCAAGGATTACACCGCCAGCCGGGCGATGCCGCCGTGGCGCCCCGCCGGCGGCCCGGAGTACCTGCGCGACCGCCGGATGCCGAAGGCGGAGATCGACCTGCTGGCCGCGTGGGTCGATGCCGGATGCCCGGAGGGCGACCCCAAGCAGGCGCCGCCCGCGAAGGCGTTCGCCGGCGCCGAGTGGCAACTCGGTAAGCCCGACCTGATCGTCGAAATGCCCGACGAATTCCACCTCGGCCCGACCGGACCCGACCACTTCCGCGCGGTCGTCATGAAGACCGGGCTGACCGAGGACAAGATGATCGTGGCCTACGAGGTGAAACCGGGGAACCCGCAGATCGTTCACCACACCATCAACTACTTCGACACCACCGGCCAGGCGAGCAAGCTGGAGCGGGCCGAGCAGGACCGCAAGAAGGACCCGAAGGAGTCGGACCGCGGGGCGGGCTACACCGCGGCCATGGGCATCGGGTTCATCCCGCTGCGGCCGTCCGCGATCGGCGGCATCGGCGGGTGGACGCCCGGACTCCGCGGGTTCACGCTGCCCGCCGGCACCGGGTACCACCTGCCCAAGAAGTCCGACATCGTGGTGCAGATGCACTACCACCGCAACGGCAAGGCCGAGAAGGACCGCACCCGGATCGGGCTGTACTTCGCGAAAGACCCCAAGGTGCTGAAGCCGCTCCAGGGGCTGGTGGTGCCGGGCCTCGTCTCGCCGACCGACGACTTCAAGCCGTTCGACACGATCCCGAAGGGCAAATCGGAGTTCGTGGTTCGCGGGCGGGTGGTCACCGAGCAGGACTGCACGATTTACTCGGTCCTCCCGCACATGCACATGCTCGGCAAGTCGGTGAAGGTGACAATGACCCCGCCGGGCGGCAAGGAGCGACTGCTCGTGGACATCCCGGACTGGGACTACAACTGGCAGGAGAGCTACTTCTTCAAGGAACCGATCGCGGTGAAGACCGGCACGGTTTTTGAGGTGGCGGCGGTGTTCAACAACGCGGCGAGCAACCCGAACAACCCGAACAACCCGCCGCGGGACGTGAACCGCGGCCAGCAGACCACCGACGAGATGCTGTTCGGCTTCCTTCGCGGCACCTCCGACGCCGCCGGCCCGACGATCAAGGTCAGGCAACTCCTCGATCGGAGCGATTACGAACCCGCCAAGAAGTAACCCTCGTGCCACCGGAAACCACCCCTCACCTCACCCCACCCTTGTGTCCCGCGCCCGGCCTCGGTTGCAACGGCCGAGCAGGCACGGGACACAAGGGCGGTGGTTGGGGAAGGGTTTTGCCGAACGACACCCGCTCGTCTCTTCTTCTGAGGTCCGCCCGATGTCAGCCTCAGCCTCGACCGACCGCTACCACGCCCTCGACAGCCTCCGCGGGTTCGCGATGTTCCTGGGCGTGGTACTCCACGTCGCGATTTCGTTCATGGAGAAGCCACCGGCGTTCTGGCCGGTGCGCGACGCCGAACCGACGCCGCTCGCGGACGTGTTCCTGATGGCGGTCCACGACTTCCGCATGCAGTTGTTCTTCCTGCTGGCGGGGTTCTTCGGGTGCCTGCTCTACCAGCGGTACGGCCTCGGCGGAATGACCGTCCACCGGCTGAAACGCGTGGCGGTCCCGTTCGCGCTGGCACTGATGTTCATCGTCCCGACGGTTCAGGCGGCGGGGGTGTACGCGGAGATCGAGAACGTCCGCGCGGTGTCCGTGCGGGGGGAGCCGTCGCCGCTCCGCCCGGTCGCGGCGGACCTCGTCGCCGCGAACCCGGACGCGAGCACCGCCCGGTTGGTGGGCGACTACTTCCTGTCCGGCACCGCGTTCGCGCGGCTGCCGCTGCTGCACCTCTGGTTCCTGTACTACCTGCTCATCATCTTCGTCGCGGTGGCGGTGCTGTCGCCGCTCCTCGGCCGGCTGTCGGGCACGCGCCTCCTGGCGCGCATCGACGCCGGGTTCCGCCGCGTGGTCGAGGACCGCGGGCGGGTGCTGGTTCCGGCCCTGCTCACGTTCCCGCTGATGCTCCCGATGCGGTGGATCGTGGACACGCCGACCACCTGGATCCCGCAGTGGCACATCGTCGGGTACTACTCCGCGTTCTTCGCGTTCGGATGGATGCTGTTCCGGCACCGAGACTTGGTGACCGCGTTCGGCCGCGGGTGGAAGCTCAACCTCGCGCTCGCGAACGTCGGCGTGCTGCCGGTGATGGTCGGGCTGATCGTGACCGGGCGCGGTGCGGAGCAGGCCGGGGCCGACCCGTTGGCGTGGACACTCGGCGGGTTCGCGGCGTCGGTGCTCTACACTTGGCTGATGATTGTCGGCCTGTGGGGAGCGTTCCTGCACTGGTTCTCCCGCCCGTCCGCGTGGGTGCGGTATCTGGCGGACTCCGCCTACTGGTGCTACCTCGCGAGCCTCACGCCGGTCGTGGCCCTCCAGTTCGTCGTGAGGGACTGGCCGCTGCCGGGGCTGGTGAAGTGCGCGCTCGTGACCGTCGCGACGATGGCGGTCCTGCTCGCGAGTTACGAGTGGTGCGTGCGGTACACGTTCGTCGGCGCGATCCTGAACGGCCGGAAGTACCGCACGCGGCCGGCGGGTGCGGTGGCTCGGCCGGCGTGACGCCTCTCACCGATTTGTGTCCGTGCGCGCGATCCTGGTTCACCAGTCTTCCGGCCACCACCGCTGCTTGCCGAGCGACACGAAGAACCCGTACGCCGCCAGGGCGAGCAGGGTCACCACAACGGTTACGGTCGCGCCGGCGTACCACTCATGTGGGGTGAACGTCAGCGGCATGTTGTTGAGAAGGGAGGCGGTGAACACCCCGACCAGGACGGCGAGCCACCCGAAGCGGACCGCGGTGAGCACCACCAACCCGGCGTATGCCGCCGCCCCGAGCCAGGTGAGGGGCGCGTTCGCGGGGACCGTCGGGAGTTGTAAGAGGAACCCGAAGGCCGTGAGGGGAACGACGACGATGACGGCGGCCCACTCGCGGCGGAACAGGAGCCCGGACAGGAGCAGTAGGACGAATGTGCCCGCGGTGCGGAGCAGCGCCATGCTGGCCAGGACCACGACGAGACCCGGCGAGACGTTGGGGGTGAGCGGCTCGTACACCGGTGCGGGCAGGAAATAGGTGCCGAGGAGCGGCGCAACCACTTTCATCGGGATCGCGAAGCACACCCCCGCGAGTACGCCGAGGAGCACGTCGCGGCCGACGAGCGGGTCCAGCAACCGGCCGCTCAGCGCGCGGTTCCAGGAGCTCAGTCGCTCCGGCCACCGCCGCCTCATGTACGGTTCCACCGCCAGGTATGCGACCAGGAGTATCAGCCCCCAGAACGACATGATGCCGAACATGTTCATCAGCAGGACGCGCTCGACGTGCGGCGAGGCGGTGTGGGAGGTGATCAGCACCCACCCGATGAGCGCGGCGACGGCGTACAGCGCGACGACGCGCAGCGCCCCCGACACGTCGGCCCGCCCCAACTTCCAGTTGCGGTAGGCGACGGGGCCGGCCGCGGTGACCGCGAACAGCAGAATCCAGATCGATACCTCGCCGCCCGCCGGCTTGCGCTGCGCCTGACCGACGACGTTCTCGCCCTCGGCGCGGTCGAGCCGGTCCGCCCCGTCGGAGAACGGCTCGGCCACACGGAAGTAAACCGGCCAGCCGTCGCAGGTGGCGACCTCCACCCGCTTCCCCGTCCCACCGACCTCGTCCAGGCTCCACACGTCGTCAGCGAACACCGCCGGCCGCCGCCGCGGGGGCACCCGCACGAAGTCGCCCGGCTTCAGTTTCGACGCGGCGAGTAACTGCTTTTCCCAATGATCGCGGCACTCTTCGCGGGTGCGTGCGTTTGTCGGCTGCGGCCCGCGTGAGGGAACCGCGTGGTACTCGATCAGCCGGCCCTCGTGGTCGAGAAGGACGCACACCATCCCCTCCGCCACCATTGGCGGGTCGGTCGGGGCCACCCGGTTCGAGGGTGTGTGGTCGTTCCGGCCGGAGCGATACCAGAAGTAGACGAGCGGCGACCTCCCGCCCGGTTCCGACGGGTGCCAGTCGGCCGGGTGCTTGTGGGCGACGTCCTTGACCAAATCCAGATCCCACTCGAACCCGTTGTGGTGGGCCTTATGGGTCTGCGTGTCGGCGAGTTCCCCCGCGAGTTCCTTGGCGCGGTCGTCGAGGGCATCACGACTCTTCGTCACCACCGGTAACTGCCGGTACGCCATGGTCCGGTCTGCGATCAGCGCGTGAACCAGGAGGCCGAGCAGAGTGGCCCCGAGGAGCGCGAGCGCGACCCACCGGCGGAGCGGCTTGCTCGGGACCAGATTGGCTACTTCCTTCGGGGTGGGCAGTGGGAGCGCGTCTCTCACCTCGCGGGCCGACGCCGGGCGCTTCTTCGGGTCGTGCTCCAGGCACCAGAGGATTGCCTTCTCCAGAACCGGATCGAGCCGATCGACCAGTTCGGACGGGCGCGGCGGGGCCTCCGCGTGCTGGCGGAGCAGTTCCTGCCGGGTCGTGCCGGGGAAGGGGCGGTGGCCGGTCAGCAGCTCGTAGAGGATGAGTCCGAGCGCGAACAGGTCGCTGCGCACGGTCACGTCCCGCCCGGCCAGTTGCTCTGGGGCCATGTACAGCACCGTTCCGGCGCCGAACTCGTCCGCGTTCAGATCCGCGACCGCGGCGGCCAGCCCGAAGTCGGCCAACTTCACCGTGCCGTCACGACTCAGCAACACGTTACCGGGCTTCAGGTCGCGGTGGAGCAGGTCGCACTCGTGGACCGCCGCGAGGCCGTCGCACAACTGCCGGGCGTAGGCGGTCACCTCGTCCGGCCCGAACCGCCCGTCCGGCCGCATCCGCGACTGCGCGAGGAGGCTTCCCCCGGCCGCGTATTCCATCACCAGGAACTGCGTGCCGTTGTGTTTGCCGAGGTCGTGAACGCGGCAGACGTTCTTGTGCGTCACCTTGCGGGCGAGGGCGACCTCTTGTCGGAACCGTTCGACCCACGTCTCGTCGTCGGCCCGGTCCTCCCGCAGGAATTTCAGCGCGACCTTTTCGTCCAGTTCCAGATCATCCGCCTGGTACACCTCCCCCATCCCACCCGCTTCCGGGGTCGAGGCGATCACGTAGCGGCCTGCGAGCTCGGTGCCCAGAGGGTAACGGGCGTCGCGCCGCCGCGTCTCGGCACTCCGCCGCGAGTCGGACTTCGGGACCGCCTGGGACACGGTCTGTGCGAACAGTTCGTTGATGACGTGTGCGTCCGCCGGGAAGCGTCCGATGTATTCCGCCGCGTTCGGTGACTCGGGAAGCTCTCGACGGCGTGCGAGTTCGTTGCGCAGCAAGTGATCGAAGAGGGCCCCGCGCGTGGGTTCCGGTTCGCCCGCGAGGTAGTCTTCGATGCGCGGTGGGTCACCATTGCGGCCACCGGCAACCCAGGCCTTCCACTCATTGTCGAATTGGTCACACATGACGTCGTGCAGTTGCAACACGTTGAGTGGGTCTCGGGCGTTCGGGTCGGGAGTCATTGCGGAACCTCCCCTTCCCACGTCTGGCGAATGAGCGCCAGTTTCCGTTCCACCGTCCCCTCGACGCGCCCGATTTTCTTCGCGATCTCGGCGTTGGTATAACCCTCCATTTTCCACAGCGCGACGTCCCGCAGTGTGGGGTCGCTCAACATCCTCAACAGGCGATCGCACTCCTCGGCGACGAGGGCGGCGGCCTCGGGGGTCGGTTCGCCGGTGCGGATGCTCGCGAGCGGGTCGGCGGCTTCATCGTGAGCAATCGCGGACGCCTGAACGACGTGCCCGCCGCCGCGCTTCGCGCGAGATTCCCGCCGAGCGGCGGTGACCGCCTTGCGGTGGACGAGCATGAGGAGAACTTGCCAGAGGTCGGTGCGATCGTCGAGTCTGGGGAATCGGCCCTGCTCGGCCCCGCGACAGAAGCTCGCGAACGCGGACAGCGCGAGGTCTTCTTCATCGGCCGCCGCGCGGGAGATCGTGTGGAGTCGTTTTCGCGCGAGCGCGACCAGCTTCGGGAACGCGGCTTCCCACACCCGCCGCACGGCGTCGGGGTCGCCGCCCTTCAACGGCCCGAGCCATACGGAGAGGCCGACGTCGGACACGTTTTCGGACATGGCGGGCGAGGCTCGGGGGGCGTGTGCGTCAGCGCGGAGCGTTCGCGGAGAGTATAACCGCAGATTGAGGATCGGGGGGACGGAACGCAACCGTGGAATTATTTTCTGTGCCGCGCGGGGTCGGTGGGAACTTCGGCGAGTGATGGTGTAACGACCCTCACCCCCCCGATCACCCCCCAGAGGACAACCCATGTTCGCGTCGTGGTTCACGCGCCGTCAGGCGCAGACGAGTTTCGCGGAGGGTACGGCGGCGCTGGACCGCGACGACACCGATCTCGCGCTGAGCTGGTTCAACGACGCGGTCCGGGAGAACGGCCGTTTCGCGCTCGGGTATCTCGGGCGCGGGTTGGCGCACCTGCGCAAGTTCGAGTTCGACGCCGCCATCGCCGACCTGTCCGAGGCGATCCGGCTGAGCGACGACGCCCGCGGGTATTTCCTCCGCGCCCTCTGCTACGAGGGGAAGGGCGACCGCACCCGTGAACAGGTCGACCGCCGCGAAGCACTCCGGCGCGACCCGCGGGTCGCGCGGTCGTTGCACGCCACGGTCGCGTAAGCGTGCGTGTGAGGCGATCAATCACATCGGGGAGAATGGAATCGGTGTGGACCCCATGGAAGAGAGCTTTCGCCTCCTCCTCGCGAGATCGCCAGCCCCGTCCAGAGAGGAATTCCGCAAGTGACGAGAGGAGCAGCGGATGGCCTTTGGTGATGGGTCACATCATCGTGAGGCAACAGGTCGCCCTCGGTAACAAAAACCGTGAGTCAATGCGGAAGGGAAAACTGGTTGACGCCCTACAGTTCGTCCGCCCACTGGGGCAGCACCGATGGCGGGCAGGCCACGACGATGTCCCGGACTTTCTTGCGGAGGAGCAGTTCTCGGGCGATCAGGCCGGCCTCGATCGTCTTCCCCAGCCCCACGTCGTCGGCTGATGAACAAGTTCACCCGGGGCAAGAGAAGTGCTTTTCGGAGCGGCTCGAGCTGGTAAGCATCGATCTGGATGCCGGCCCGGCACGGGGCCTGGAACAGTTTCGGATCGGTGGCAGTGACGCAGTTCCAGCGGAGCGTGTGGAGGTAAGCGGAGAACCGCCGGGGTGGGTCGAACCCACGGTCGGCGAGGTGACTCCAACCGGCACTGGTGAGCACCTCGGCGTCCGGCTCAAGCTCCCATAGCGCGTCGAGGGGTTGACCTTGGGCGTCATCATCCAGACATGCGAGTCGAACAAGGGTGGCGTCGGCGGCCGTGCCAACTCTAACTTCCTCGACCAGGTATCTCCGTTGACGTACGCGGACGACTTGGCCGGGGGAGGGAATGGTCATGAGGAGCGGCCGTCTGTACGGTGGGAATTTCCTCGAACGGCCCCTGATCTTCCCCACGGAATGTGGACAGGGAGTTAGCGGCTGTTCGGGTTGTGCGTCTGCTCGAACTCGTCTGGGGTCTTGTACTCCAGCGTCGAGTGCCGGCGGACGCGGTGATCAAACA
>JANNDF010000570.1:0-22617 GCA_031387445.1 Planctomycetia bacterium | reverse complement strand
CGTTCGTGTGGGGCGGCAAGCGGGCCGCCCGGCGGAAGAGGCAGCGAGAACGCCGGCACGCCGTGGGCGGGTCGGGAGCATGCACCCGGCGACCGATCCGACGGCGGTATGGCCATGAGCGAGGCAAGTGACCCACTAGTTGACCGGGGCGGGTGGCGAGTGATTCTCATTCTCACCACTTCCCCCCCCCACCCCTCGGGGCCATTACGCTGGTGGTAGGCGGTGTCGGAGAACCGGGCGGCCGACCCGAGCAAGGGGCCAAGACCGCCACCGTTTCACATGCCCCCTGTCCGGGCTCTTGACATCCGTACAGTAAACCAGCCCGATTTCGGAACCGCCCTGCCTTCCGCTGCAACCCACAGGCGACGAGTTGAATATCCTTTGGAGGTTCCCGACGTTTGGGACTGGCCCGGCGACTTGTTAGCCCGACGCGCGAGCGAGGGGCAAGCCACCTTCGGGTTTCTCGATAGGCGGCTCGCCCCTCGCTTACCACTAAATTCCGCTGCCGTCCGGACGAACTACCGGACGACGGAAAATGTTCAACCGGAGAGAGCGGTGAACGAGCGAAACAACATCGTTTGTCCGGAGGCCTATGCCGCACTCAAAGTGGGTGTAGAGGCCGGGCTGAAGATCGTCCGGGAGCACGAAGCGGGCGGGAATTACATCCTCAACTATTCCGGCTTCCCCGAGATGGGTTACTTCGACTCTGGTCTCCCGCGTTTCTCGAAAACATCCTGGTTCGACAAGAACGGGCCGTTTGACTACACGTCCGTCTTTCGTGATGACAAGAGAGAGGACTCGATCCCACAATGGCGTCCATTCGCCGAGTTAGCCAAATCTCACCCGCGACTGAAGGTGTACTACGACGTTTCGAGGATGTTTCGGGCCGACGCGGAGGGCGTGGAAGAGTTCAGAAGAGAGATCGAACACCGCTCCATTCTGCGCACGGCCAGCCAGATGGTCGATTGCTACATCCACGCAACGAAATCGAAGGTGTTCGACGATGAACTATTCTACCCTGTGTACAAGAAGTGGGAAAACGCGGCCTTCTCCGAGAGGGTTGGGTTCGACATCGTCTGCCCTTTGCTAATGCTGAAATTCGACTTCGACAATCTCGACATTGGAGAGGACCGGAGAGTCGAGAGGATGACAGACGATTTCCAACTCTCGCGGTCGATTCAAGATTCGGGTTTCTTTGCTACAAACGATATCGTCACTGGCGCTGCGAGGATTGCTCTCTACTTACAGAATTGGTCGTTACAACACGACTCGTATAATGATCGCGTTGAAAGCCTCAGCAACGTGGAGGCATTCCGGGATGCGATACACCGTATTGACTACTTCTTCTCTGCGCTCCGCGCGGTCACCGGGGTAGACACCGGCTACAGCCAAATCATTGTCCGGCCTGATGGCTGGGCCGACGGCTGGCACAAGGCGCATTTGCCGCAAGTCAACGTGATCCATCTGCGGGCTTACCCGGACCAATTCGAGAACTACGGATGGCTCCGCACGCCTCCAACTATAAGCCGGGAGGCGTGCAATGAAGTTGGCGCGCTGTATAATGCGCTACTGACGCTCAACAAGAACCAACTCTCCCTAGCCGCGCGCCGGCTGAACATGGCTCTGCTCAGGAACTCTGAACAAGACTCGATTCTCGACGTGACGATCGGCTTGGAAACTTTACTCGTCCCTGACGGGGGAAACGGTGAGATCACACACAAATTGGCTCTGCGGTTAGCGGCGATCAGCAGGATGCGGCAGTTTGAGTCATACCAACCACCTGAAGTCTTTGGCCTGTGCAAGAAGCTGTACGACTACCGAAGTGCGGTAGCGCACGGTGCCGGGGATTTGGAAAAAAAGAGAGTCATCCATGTTGGTGCCGAAAAACAACCGATCCCGACGATCGGCATCGGTACAGCGTTACTGCGGTATGCCCTCCGCTTCTTGGCAGAAAAGCCTGAATACCTGAATGCGAAAGCCCTCGACATGACGCTACTCGCCGAGACTGAGTCTGCTCCGCCGGTCTGACTCCGACGGGGAGGGGTGTGGGGTATCCGGTTCAGTTCGAAAAGGACGACTCCCCTCTCACCCCAGAATCTCCCGCACGACCTCCCCTCCATGACTGATGGCGAGTGGGCGGTTGGCCTTGTCGTAGACGGGCGTGTCCGGGTCGATGCCGAGCAGGTGGTAGACGGTGGTGCAGACGTCGGCCGGGCGGACGGGGCGGTCCTTCACGTACGCGGCCTGGGCGTCGCTCTGCCCGCACACCGTGCCACCCTTCACACCGGCACCCGCGAACACCGTGCTGTAGCAGTACGTCCAGTGGTCGCGGCCGGCCGACCCGTTCACCTTCGGCGTGCGGCCCATGTCGCTCGTCATCACCACCAGCGTTTCGTCCAGCAATCCGCGGTCGTCCAGGTCGGACAGCAGCGCCGCGTAGGTCTGGTCGAGGTACGGCAGGTTCACCTTCTTCAGTTGCTCGAAGTTGTTGCTGTGCGTGTCCCAGTACGGGTCGAGGCCGGTGGGGAAGCGGGTCTGGTAGCCGTCCCAGTAGAGGTCCACGAACCGCACCCCGGTCTCGATCAGCCGGCGGGCGACGAGCGCGCTCTGGCCGAACAGGTGCCGCCCGTAGCGATCGCGGAGCCTCGGGCTTTCCTTGCTCAGGTCGAAGGCCGTTTTCAACTTGGACGCGGTGAGCAGGTCGAACGCCTTCTGCCGGGTGGCGTCGTACTGGGCCGGCGGGTTGCTCTCCTCCACCCGTCGCTGCTCGCGGTCGAGTTGCTGGAGCAGCGTGCGGCGGGTGTCGAGCCGGTCGAGGGTCATATCAGATGCGAGGGTGGCGTCGGCCAGCTTCGGGGTGCCGAGCCACATGGGGCGGCGGCCGGCGGGCGGGTTCGGGTCGATCTTCGGCGCGGTGGTGCTCCAGAGCGGGTCGTACTTCTTGCCGAGGAACCCGCCGTGCGGGCCGGGGCGGTCGATGCTGAACCCCCAGCCGAGGACGGTGGGCAGGGCGACGTAGTGCGGCAGGTCTTCGGCCGGCGGCTTCAGCCACTCGCACACCGCCCCCATACCCGGCGGGTAGGAGTCTCGCGGGACGAGTTCGTTGATGTCCACCGGCTGCTCGCTGCCGGAGAAGCTGGGCAGGGTGTTGTGGCAGCCGGCCTTGTGTGTCATGCTGCGGATGACGGCGAGGTGGTGGGCCAGCTTCGCCGTCTGCGGCAGGTGTTCGCAGATCTGAAGGCCGGGCACGCTGGTGCTGGTCGGCTTGAACTCCCCGCGGATTTCCACCGGGGCGTTCGGCTTCATGTCCCACATGTCCTGCGTCGGCGCGCCGCCGTGCAGGTAGACGACGATCACGTTCTTCGCCACCCCGGACGGTTTGCCGGTGGACGACCGGCGGGCTTCCGAGGCGAGCAGGGTCGGCAGGGTCAGACCCGCGTCGATGATGACCGACGCGCCGATGGTGAGGGGCGGTGTTCCGGAATTCCCCGGTGGCGACTGGCTCACCATCAGCCGCGGACGATTGCCGCTCGGTAGCTGAAGATGGTGGACTTCTTGAACCGCCGCTTCGACCTCGCCCCGATCTGGTCGCACATCCAGTCCTGCCACACTTTCAGTGCGGCCGCGACGAACTCGGCGGCCGGTGCCCGGGTACAGGCGGCATACCCACATCACCACCTCGCGGGCCAACTTGAGCGCACGACCGGGCAGCGGGCTGTCGTCGGATTCGATGAATCCCAGGTGCGGAGCGGCGGCCGGCCCCCAGAAAAGGACAAAGCCCCTGGAATTCCAGGGGCTTTGTCGAGTGGGCGATACAGGATTTGAACCTGTGACTTCGTCCGTGTGAATCCCACTCGCGGTCACCTCAGAAACGCTCCAAACCACTACGTTTCCAGGCTTTTGACGTTATCCATTCTTGTTGCATCCGTCAACAGTTGATGCGTGGAAATGCCTGGAATTGTGGACTTTCCACACCCAACTGTGGAATGGTGTGGAACGACTGCTCCGTGGAGCGGGTAGACTCGATCGCGGTGCGGAAGTGAAGAACGCGGAGGGGGGTCGTGGTCACCGACGATCAGGTGTACGGCGTGGTCGCGGCGTGGGAAGAAGCCCGAGAACGGGGGCGGCCGACGCGCGTCGAAGAGTTGACCGACGACCCGGCGGTGGTCGCGGCGGTGTTGAAAGTGTTGGGGGAGCTGAACCGCTCGGCCGACGCGAACGCCACCCACGGGCCGGCTTCGACTTCTCCACTCGCCGGACCGCCGGACCTTCCGCCAGGGTACGAACTCCTGGGCGAGCTCGGCCGCGGTGGCATGGGGGTGGTATACAAGGCCCGCGACCGGCGACTCGGGCGGGTCGTCGCGCTGAAAATGATTCTGGCCGGCAGTCATACCCACGCCCGACACCTGGCCCGGTTCCGCACCGAGGCCGCCGCCGTGGCCGCGTTGCAGCACCCGAACGTGGTACAAATCTTCGAAGCCGGGGAACACGCCGCTCGTCCGTACCTGGCGCTCGAGTACGTCGCCGGTGGTAGTCTCGCTGACCGCTTCGCCGCCGGCCCGCTCGATCCGGGTGAAGCGGCACGACTGGTCGAAACGCTCGCCCATGCCCTTCACGCCGCGCACACCGCCGGCGTCGTCCACCGCGATCTGAAACCGGCGAACGTCCTGCTCACCACGGAAGGTGTGCCCAAGATCACCGACTTCGGGCTGGCGAAGCGGGCCGACGCCGACGAAGGGCACACGCTCACCGGCGAGGTAATGGGCACGCCGGCGTACATGGCCCCGGAACAGGCGACCGGCCGCACCCGAGACGCCGGCCCGCCCGCCGACGTGTACTCCCTCGGCGTCATCCTGTATCAGGCCCTCGCCGGCCGGGTGCCGTTCGCCGCCGAGCCGCTCACCCGGTTGCTCCGGCTGGTGGCCGAAGCCGATCCGCCCCCGCCGCGACACATTCGCCCCGACATCCCCGCCGACCTGGAAGCGGTCTGTCTGAAGTGCCTGGAAAAGGACCCGGCCCACCGCTATCCGACCGCCGCCGCCCTCGCGGCCGACCTCAGAAACTTCCTCGCCGGGAGGCCGACGGACCGGCCGATCTCGGCGTGGCGGCGGGTGGAAGCCGACCTGTACCGCAAGAACGTGGCACTCGCCGAGCGGGAATGGGCGGCGGGCCGGCCTCAGCACATGGGACCGCACCTCGACGCCTGCCCGAATGCTTTGCGGGGGTGGGAGTGGCGGTGTCTCTCGACCCTGCGGCGGGGCGGGCCACTCACCCTCCGCGGGCATGCCGACGTGGTGTACGGGGTGGCGTTCCACCCGGACGGGCGCACCCTGGCGACCGTCAGCGACGACCAGACCATTCGTCTGTGGGACACGACCACCGGCGAGACCGTCCGGACCATCGCCGGGCACGCCGAACAGCTTTACGCCACCCGGTTCACCGCGGACGGCACACGGCTGGTGGCCGCCTGTCAGGATCGGGTGGTGCGGGTGTGGGACCTTGAGTCCGGCGAGGTGTCCACGCTCACCGGGCATACCGACGTGGTGGTCGGGGTGGACTGTAGCCGCGACGGGCGGTTCATCGCCTCCGCCAGCGACGACGGCACCGTCCGCGTGTGGGACGCCACCACCGCCGAACCGCTGCGGGTGTTCACCGGGCATGTGGACATGGTGAACACGGTCGCCTTCAGCCCGGACGGGCGGTTGCTCGCCTCCGGCAGCTACGACCAGACGGTGCGGGTGTGGGAGACGGCCACCGGCCGGGAACGGTTCCGCCTGTGCGGGCATACCGGGTTCGTCTGGTGCGTGGCGTTCAGCCCGGACGGCCGGTGGATCGCCTCGACCGGCGGGGACGGGAGCGTCCGAGTCTGGGATGTGGACACCGGCCAGGAGAGCGCGACCCTCCTCGGACACTCGGGGCTGGTGTGGGCGGTGGCATTTTCGGCAGACGGCACCCGGCTCGCCTCGGCCGGGTGGGACAAGACGATTCGCCTGTGGGACGTGGCCGCCGGTCAAGAGGCACTCACCCTCCGCCGGCACGCCGACGCGGTGAACGCGGTGGCGTTCAGCCCGGACGGGACGAAGCTGGCCGCGGTGAGCGACGACCGCACCGCCACAATCTGGTCGGCCGACTGGGACGGTGGGGAGGAGTCGGTCGGGGTTCGGGTGCTTCGGGAGAACGCTTCGCCCGTGCTGGCGGTGGCGTTCAGCCCGGACGGCACCCGCCTCGCCACCGGCGGAGACGACCGCACCGTCCGCATCTGGGATGTCGCCTCCGGCCGGGTGCTTCACACCGTCACCGGCCACACGGCACTCGTGCGGGCGGTGGCGTACTCCCCAGACGGCGCGTTGCTGGCGTCCGCTTCGGCAGACAAGACGGTGCGGCTGTGGCACCCCGGAACCGGCGAGCCGCTGGCCGTTCTTCGCGGGCACACCGACCGGGTGTACGGGGTGGCGTTCAGTCCGGACGGGACGAAGCTGGCGTCGGGCGGGTGGGACCGGACTGTGCGGGTGTGGGACGTGGCGACCGGCGCCGAAGTGAAGGTGTTCCGCGGGCACACGAACTGGATTTGGGACGTGGCGTGGTCGGCGGACGGCGGACGGGTGGCGTCGGTGAGCACCGACTGGACGGTGCGGGTGTGGGATGTGGCGGATGGAGAACCGGCACTCGTCCTTCGCGGGCACCGCTTGAAAGTGCTGGGCGTCGCCTTCCACCCGAACGGTCGGGAGTTGGCGTCGGCCGGGGGTGACGGCACGGTGCGGGTGTGGGACGTGCCAACGGGTGCGGAACTGCGGACGCTCACCGACCACACCGACCGGGTCTTGAAAGTCGCCTACGACCCGACCGGCCGATGGCTGGCCACCGCCAGCGAAGACCAGACGGTGAAGGTGTGGGACTCGGCGAGCGGGGCGGTGGAACGCACCCTCCGCGGGCACTCGGGGCAGGTGAACGCCGTGGCGTTCAGCGGCGACGGGCGGGTGCTGGCGTCGGCCGGGAGCGATGGTGCAGTGAGGGTGTGGCAACTCGGCTGAGTGTCACCCTTCGAGCTTGAGTACGTCCCCCTCACGCACTTCACCCGGCCGGATGACCTCGGCGTACACCCCGGCGTGAGCGGCGTTCGCGGCCACCACCGCCCGCAGCACCCCGGCGTCGGCGGAAAGACCGGGCTGGGCGAGGGTGGTCATCACGCAACGGGAACTGCGGGCCGTCACCCGCAAGCGAACGGTGTCGCCGACCGCTAGCGTCCGTCCGACCCACCCGTCTTCGTCGAACCCGGCCGTCTGCGGTGAAGATTCCACCAACAGGTTCGGCCGGAACCGACCGGGTTCGAACTGCCCCGCCGGATGGGTTCGCTTCAGTTGTTCCAGCGTGGCGGTGGTGAGCAGGTGAACCGGGGCGAGGTCGCAGAACGAACCGACCGGAAGAACCTCTTCGGTGTGGGTGCCGGCGAGTGGCAGACCCGTCACCTCCGGCCACGTCACCTCGATCTGTCCACCCGCATGGGCCGTCCGGAGCGTCACCGGCCGGCCGAACAGATCGGAGAGTACGGCGTTGACGGCCGGATCAGCGCCACACACTTGGCAGCCATCGGGCAGGGTGACAAGTAGCCGGCCGGTGTCGTCGAAACGGGCGGTGCAGGCGAGCAGCCCGCCCCACTTCTTCGGGTTCTTTGCGCTTGCCACCTTGCCCGTGGCGGCATCGACCACCGCGAACCGCCGGTCGCCCGAGACACCGGCCGGTGTGAACTCTCCGCGGGCGAGTCGCTCGCCCTGCATCGACTTCACCGGGTACCGCCACACCGCCCGCACCCGGCCGACGGATTCGCCTGTGGTCACGGCTGCCTCCGCTCACGGGTGTGGACGACCGCCACCGCCGACACCAGGACCAGGGCGACCGACAGCACGCCCACACTCACCCCCATCTCGACTTCGACCGTCGCGAACCGAAACCAGTCCGGTCGCACCGCCGCCGCCCCGATCCACCCGACCACCACCAGCGCCAGCACCAGTGAGACGCCCGCCACACGATCCAGCCACGGTGACGGCGACCGAGGGACAGCGTGTTCGACCGGCGTGGGGGCGGGTGCAGGCACTTCCCCCTTCCGCCGCCGCAGGGCGAACAGCCCGATGCCGAGCAGGTACAGAATGACTGCCAGTCCCAGCACTTCCAGCCCGTGGTCGATCCCGGTGTACACCACCAGCGCGAACACCGACAGCACGATAACGGCGAACGGCAGCAGCCCACCGAGGGGAGCGCGGTAGGCGTGGGACAGGGCGGGTTCCCGCCGCCGCAGGCGGAGCAGGCAGACCATCGCCAGGACGTACCAGACCAGCGACGCCAGCCCCGCCACCAGGATCGCCACCATGATGGCGTCCTTGAACCACACGCTCGCCACCACCGCGACGGCCGCCACCCCGCTGCTCACGATCAGCGCCGGCAGTGGGGTGCGGCGGGTGGTGTGAACCCCGCCCAGCCACGCCGGCAGGTGCCCCGCCCGGCCAGGGCGAACGCCTGCCGGCTGGTGCCGTACAGCAGCCCGTGGTAGCTGGCCAGCAACCCGAAGAGTGCCATCGCCCCGAACGCGACCGCGACCCACCCCGCCCCACCGGTCACGTCTCGCACCACCTTCGCCAGCGGGTAGTCGCCCGTCACCGTCTCCCACGGCACCGCCCCGGCGGTGAGCGTCAGGGTCAGTGCGACCATGCCGACGGTGGTGAGGACGGCGACCACCAGCCCGCGGGGGATGGCGCGGTGGGGCTGGTGGGTCTCCTCCGCCGCGAGCGCCGCCCCTTCGACGATGATCAGCCACCAGAGGGCGTAGGGCAGTGCGTCGAGCACACCCCGCCACCCTTTGCCGGCCAGCGGGTCGGGGTGCGGCCACGCCCGCTCCCAGGAGAAGTTCGACCCGGCCACCAGCCAGTACACCACCAGTGCGACGAGGGCGGCGACGGTCATGAGCGTGAGCGCCCGCGACTGCTCCTTCACCCCCCACGCCTGGAGGACGAAGAAGACCGCCACCGTACCCAGCCCGGCCCACAGCACCACCGCCGGGTCGGGCCGGTCCGGGTTGAACAGGAAGGCGACGTACCACGCCGCGGCCAGGGCGGTGGCGATGGTCCCGAACAGACATTCGACGAGCATCGACCAGGCCATCACGAACCCGAGCCACGGCCCGCCCGCCCGCTGCCCGTAGTCGAGCGGACCGCCGGCCCGCGGGAGTGCGACGGCCAGTTCGGACAGCGCGAGCACCCACACCAGGAACAGCAGGCAGACGATGAGTGAGGCCACCGCCATGCCGCCCGGCCCGCCGCCGAGCAGCCCCAGGTTCCAGCCGAAGTACTGCCCGCACACCACGATGCCGACGCCCAGCGCCCACACGTCGCGGGTGCGAAGTTGTCCGCCACGAAGCTCGGCCGTCGTTGTCCCGCTCATGCCCACGCCTCCGGGTTCCGGGCCGATGATCGCCCCGTGTACCCGCCAGTGCGAGTAGTCCCCGCCGAAACGCTACCCGATTCCCGACGGTTCCGCAGAATTTTCCCACCCCTCGGGATCGAACATGACTGACGGCTCGACGGTCCTGATCGGTGCCGCCCTCGACCGTCTGGTCGCCGGCGACCCCGCCGCCCGTGACGACCTGCTCGCCCGCACCACCGACCGGCTCCGGCGTCTGGCCAGCCGCACCCTCCGTGTCGGCTTCCCCCGGGTGGCCGCGTTCGAAGAGACGGACGACGTGATTCAGTCGGTGATGCTGCGGCTGCTCAAGGGGTGGGACGGGGTGGTGGCAGGTGACGGCGGGGTGACGCTCGACCCGGCCGAGTACCTGTGCCGGGTGTCGCGGCTGCTCCGGGAGGTGCTGCTCGACTTGGTCCGCAAGCACTTTGGATCGGCAGCTCGCCGGCCGACCGTACCGCTCGCCGACGACGATGTGGGATCGGACACCCTCAACCCGGCGGCGCTGGCGGCGTACACCGACTTCCACGTGGCGGTGGAGGGGTTGCCGGAACATCTACGACGGGTGGTCGACCTGCACTGGTATCAGGAACTCACCCACGCCGAGGTGAGCGGACTGCTGAGCATCGGCGAGTCCACCAGCCGAAAGTATTGGGTGGAAGCCCGCGTGCACCTCGCCCGCCGTCTGGGGGGCAATCCGTTTCTGTGACCCATTCGGCCCGAACATGCCGAGACCGAACCGTCGGGTGAGTGTTTCTACCACTGGCCAGCCCGGACTCATTTCGAACAGCTCGTCCGCCGTTCCCCCCGCGGCGCTTAGCCCGGTTCCGCCAGAGCGGTCTCACCGGCCGGTACGACCGTCACCGGTACGCCGTTGAGGGCGGCGTTCCCGCTCAGCGCGTCCACGGCCAGGTGGTCGGTCACGTCATTCGCGCTCACGCCGGGGTGCAGGGCGGCGGTCCGCAGTTGCACCCCGGTGCGGGCGTGACCCCACCCGTGCGGCAGGCTGACCACGCCTTCCATCAGCTCGTCGGATAGTTCCACTGGCACGTCCACGGACCCCGCCCGCGAGGTCAGCCGCGCCGTCGCCCCGTCGGCGAGACCGCGGCGGGTGGCGTCCGCCGGGTGCATGAGCAGGGTACACCGCGGCTTCCCCCGCACCAGCCGCTCGCTGTTGTGCATCCACGAGTTGTTGCTCCGCAGGTGGCGGCGGCCGATGAGCACGAGTGTCGGGTCGCCGCCCGGGACCACAGCCACCTCCGGGAAGAACGTATGCGTCCGGTGAAACTTTCAATTACCCACAACTTGACCGCTCAGTTCGTAGCCGAGGAGGAGGTCGGCGAGGCGGGTGAGGCCGCGCCACACGACCATGTTGCCGGGCGGCGGGTCCTTTGTCCGGGCCAGGTAGCCGCCCAATTTGGCGACGGCCAGCAGGTAGTAGGCGACCGTTCGCTCGGGCGGTCGGGGCGGGCCACCGGCGATGCGGTCGAGGACGGCGACCTCGGCCGGGGTGAACGCCACCTCGGGCGGGGCGGTGGGAGTCACCCGGCCCGTCATGGTCAGCCAGAACACCCGCCAGCCGACCACACAGAGGACGGCCAGCAGGTTGGTCAGCCGCTCGGCCGTGCGGAGTTTGGCCTGCTCCGCTCGGCATCCCGACTTGAGCACCTTGTGGAACGTCTCGATGGCACAGGCATGATGCCTCCGAAGGAGGAGTGGGGTTGGCAGGCCGATCGGCCGCTCGGTCGATCCGAGTCTACCACGGCGGTCGTGGTTACGGCCTCTTCAGTTTCGCCAACCGACCCTTGTTGGCCCACGTCCGCGGCAGGCGGTGCAGCACCCGCAGCCGGCGAAGTTCGTTCGCGTCGGCCCAGATGACGTGATGCCCGTCGGCGTCCCGGTGTGCGTTCAGCCACCCGGACCGCAGCCACCGCCGGACCGTGTCCCGACTCACCCCGAGGCGGATGTCCGCGTGGCACAGCAGTCGCGACAGGTTGAGGAAGTATTTCCGGCGTGTTCGGTGGGTGGTCTCGCGCGATTCGGTTGGGCTGCTCGGTCGAACGTGGTGTTCGGGGTTCCGCAAGCCGGAGTCGTTCCTCGCGGCGCAGCCGGCGGCAGGGCATAACGGGGTTCCGGGTGTTCACATCGCAACGGTGTTCCGCCGCGGCTGAGTCGGGTCGACTGCCATGAAGTTGTGGGCAGGTCAACTCGGGTTTCATGGTATTTTCCGTCGTTCTCGGATCGCCGGCTGACATGACGCCGTGGGGAGGTCAACGCGGGTTTCGTGGAATTTGGTCTTGCTCTTTTCGTCGGCTCTTCAGCCTTCTGCCACTTCTCCCGGCCCCGCTGGGTCGTCACCCCCGGCGTCCCGCAACCGCCGGCCGTCCCGCGCGGGGACCGCACTCGACCCTCCGGGGTCTCGGGCCGTCGCCCGGCCCCACCCGCTCGATCCGCCGCCCCTCCGTTCGGCCGCACTCGTGCCGCCGGCGTCCTCGGCGTACTCCATCCCCTTTTTGAGGCAGCAGACTTTGTACTTCTTCTCGCTGGCGTACGAGGCACCGGGCGTTCCGGGACCGCTTCTCGGGGGCCGTCGGTGTCGTCCCCTCCGACCGCACCCCCCCCCGGTGGCGGACGGTATTGCGGCCGGGCAGTTCCTTCCGCTCACATCACGGCCGGAGCCACGGGTCGTCGCGGATCGAGGCCAGGCACTCGTCGAGCGTCTGCCCGGTGAACGGTTCGTGCCACCTCCCGGTGTGCCGCATGCAGGCCCGGTTGAACCGGCCCAGCCGCACGGAACCGGGCCACGCCCCGCACCAGGGTGACGCGCCCGGGTTCTTCCTGTCTCACGACCATGGCGAACCGACGGTGGCGTGACCCGGGGAATCGTGGTCAGGTTAGTCTCGGCCGGTCCCCCTGCGGTGCCGCTTCCGGTGCAGGCGGATGAACGACGCTGCTGACGAACAGCATCATCTGCGAGATCGGCAGGGCGACCGTCGGCTTCGGTCGTCGTCCGCGATGTCGAATGCACCAGCGCGTCCGCCAGGAATCGGACGCCCGCTGTCATGGCGGCGGGGCAGTTCGAACGCGTCACCTCTCCCTGGCACAACCCCAAAACACCATAATCCTCTATTGCGAAAATATCCACAGCCGGGCCGATCCCCGGCGTTCCGCTCGATGACCGGGTCGAAGTAGCCGTCCCGCAGGTCGTTGCCGAACTCCTTGACGACGGCAATCCCCAGGGTGAACGGAGACACGTCCGTCACCACGAGGTCATCCACGGCGGCGTCCTTGCCCACCAGCCCGGCCTGCACGGCCGCGCCGAGGGCCACCACCTCGTCCGGGTTCAGCCGGCGGTGCGGCTCCTTGCCGAACAGGTCGGTCACCCGCTTCACCACCAGCGGCATGCGGGTCGCCCCGCCCACCAGGATGACCTCGTCCACCTTCTCGCGCGTCACCTTGGCGTCGGCCAGCGCCCGGCGGATCGGCAACTCGATGCGGTTGAGCGTCGGCGTCACCCACGCCTCCAGTTGCCCGCGGGTGACGGTCACTTCCGTGGCCGCGTCGGCGTTCCCCTTGGCGTCCGGCACCCGCACCACCGCCTCCTCGTCGCGGCTCAGCTTGCACTTCGCCCGCTCGGCTTCCAGCAGCAGCCGCGACACCATCCGCGGGGCGGTCGCCTCGGCGTGCTCGAAGGACTGCCCCAGCCCGGACCGCACCCGCGCCGCCACCGCTCGGGTGAAGTCTTCCCCGCCCAGGGCGGTCTCCCCGGCCGACGCCCGCACCTCGAGCGCCCCCTCGAACAACTCCACCACGCTCACGTCGAACGTGCCCCCGCCCAGGTCGAACACCAGCACCGTCTTGTCCTGGGTCGCGTCGTGGAAGCCGTAGGCGATGGCGGCGGCCGTCGGCTCATTCAGGATCCGCTCGACCTGGATGCCGGCGATCCGACCGGCGGCGATTGTGGCCTTCCGCTGGCGGTCGTTGAAGTACGCCGGCACGGTGATGACCGCCCGCGTGACCGGCCCGCCGAAGTGCGCCTCCGCGTCCGCCTTCAGTGCCCGCAGCACCAGCCCGGACAACTCTTCCGGGCTGAACGTCTTGCCGCCCAGCTTCACCTCGCGGTTGGTCCCCATGTGCCGCTTGAACAACGAGGCGCACCGCCTCGGGTGGACGACTTGCAGTTCGCGGGCGGCCGCACCGACCAGCACCCGGTCGCCTTCGTCCACGCCGACGACGGACGGGGTGAGCCGCCCGCCGAGGGCGTTCGGGATGATCTGCGGGCCGTCCGGCGTCAGGTGGGCGACCGCCGAGTTGGTGGTCCCCAGGTCGATGCCGACGATCGGGGTCATGGTGCGGCCGGCGGGAGGAGGGCGGGACCCGCGGCCGTCGGGCCGAGAGTCTGCGTTCTGTCATAGGGACAGACAGGGGGGGCAGGGCGGTTCGCCGGAGGTGAAGTGGGGACTTGAAGCCAATGCGTGGGGTGGGTCCGCTCGGACATAACCCTCCGAGCGGACCCACCCCACAAGGCGTTCTCAGTCGCTCAGTCCGGTCAGGTAGTCCTCGTACCCCTTGCGGGCGGCGAACTCGTCGCCCATCAGCTTCTTCTGCTTGTCGGTCAGGGCGTCCAGTTCCTTCTCCTGGTCCGAGAGCTTGGTCAGGTACTTCTGGTACACCTCCGCCTTCTCCGGCGTCTCCCGCAGGTTCTTGCGGATGCGGTCCTGGTCGGCGTTAATCCGGGCCAGATCGGCCTGCACCTGCCCCAACTCCCGCCGCACCACGTCCCACACGCCTTTCTTCTTCAGCGCCTCGCCCAGCATCTCCTTCAGCTTCGGTGACGCTTCCTTCAGGCTGAGGAAGAAGCGGACGGTGTCGTCGCTCGTGTTGCTTAGCGCGATCTCCTCGCCGAACTCCCGCTCCTCCATCACCTTGTACTCGGCGCTCTGCTTGGCCGCCACCTTCGTCTCGAAGCGGAACAGCCCGGCCGTCTCCTCGACCGGCTTGGCCGTCTCCACCAGCTTGAACTGTTGGTTGGTGCGGTTCGGGTGCTCGATCACCAGTACGCGGTCGGTGTCGCTCTTGTTGCTGATCTTGTACACCTTCTCTTCGCGTTGTCGGCGGGTCGTCCGCACGATGCCCTTCGTCGCCTTCACGCTCACGATGTTGCCGCTGTTGGCCGTGTTCTGCGGGATCACCTCGGTGCCCAGGTCGATGGCATAGGCGAGCAACCGCTCGTCGCCGGCCGACGTGTCCTGGATGCGGCTGTCACCGGCGTACACGTTGGCGTCGAACACGGTGATCGGCCCCTGCGGGAGCGTGGCCTTCGTGCTGTTCTTGAAGCGGAAGCCGAGCAGCGGGTGCTTGGCCTGCACCGCCGGGTTGTAGATGCTCACGCGGGTGCCTTCGATGTCGTCGCTGATGATCGGTAGCAGCGCCGACTTCTGCCGGGCCAGGTTCACCGGGTGCTTGATGCCGTACTGGAAGCTGTCGCCCAACTTCGCCGCCGTCGCGGCGCTCTCGATCCCGCGGCCGTTCATCTGCTGCTGAACGATGTTGCTGATCTCTTCCCGCTCCAGGGCTGTGACCGACTTCTTGAGTTTGTCGAAACTCCTGTCGGCCAGTTTCTCGACCTCCTCCACGGCCGCCTTCCTCGCATCGTCCCGCTTGCCCCGCGGGTCGGCCGGCATGCCACTGCTGCCGGTCGGCCGGGGGCTGCCACCCATCATGCCCAGCACTTGTCCGTTCTGCTGCCTGGCGAACCCGCCGTCGTAGGCCGGCGGGCGGAGGCTGGCGAACAGCTCCGGCTCGACCGTCGGGCGGGTGACGTACAGCGGGTTGTACAGGTCCATCTTGAACGAGATCGGCCGGCCCGAGACGAGGCCCATCTTCACGCCGGTCCAGTCCTCGTCCGTCGGGTTCTCGACGATGGCCCACCCTTGCAGATACGGCTTCTTGTCCGCGTCCAGCACCAGCCGGTAGCTCGTCTTCCACACCGGCGCCTCGATCACGTACCCCACCTTCACCTTGCGTTTCCCTTCCCCGCTGAACTGGATGCTCACCGCCTTCTTCTGCGAGTCGTGGCTCAGCGCCAGCGTGTCGAGCGCCCGCTTCAGTTCGGCTTCGAGCACCGGGTTGAGGAACCGCACCCGCTGCACGTCCATCATCTTGACGGCCCGGAACCCTTCGGTCGTGCTCACGTTCAGCACCGTGCAATCCAGCTGCGCCGTGCCCACCGGCACCTTCTGAATCTCCGTGCCGAGGATCGTCCCCTTGATCGTGCCGGGTTGCGTCGTCACCGTCGTGTTCATCACCACTTCGACTTGCTCGCCGCGGGCCTGCCCCAGGACGTTCGCCAGCGTCGGTGCGCCGTTCAGGTCGATGGCGAAGCTCGCGAGCGTGCGGTCCACCGGCTCGTGGCTGTCGTAGCTGACCGCCGAGATGTGCCCGTTGTTGAAGTCCTGGAGCGTCATCGACTTGAGCAGGTCGTTGATGTCGGATTCCGGGAACGTGAGATCGACGCGGGCTTCGCCTTCGACTTCCCCCGTACGGCCGAAGTAGCCCACCCCGCTGTTGAAGAGCACCACCTGCTTGATCGGCAGGCTCACGGATTGTTTCGGGTCGCCCTCGCCCTTGCCGGCGGCGTCGGCCGTCGGCACCAACGAGTTCGCCACCAGCCCGACGCCGGCCGCCCCGACCACCGGAGCCGCCCACAGCCACGTGCGGAGAGTCATGATCGAATCCTCGAGAGGGAGAACGAACGGGTGGCGACCCGACAGCGGCGTTGCCCCCAGAACGCCCACGCTGAGAGACGACCCCGGCGACCGATCCTGTCACCTATCTGCTGACCTGCTCCCACTGTCCAGTGCCGGTTGCGAACCCGTTACCGGCGGTGAGGGGCGGCTTCCCTGTCGCGGGGTAGATCAGTCGGCCCTCGGCACGGGGGCCGCTTCTTAACACACAAGCTGAAGGTGGAGGCGATCGGGGCACCCCGGAGGAAGTGGCGGGTGATCACCGGGATGGTACCGACGAACCGAAAGTCTTCCAGCTCCGACGGGTGGTGACGGATCGCCATTGATTCCAAGCGACGCCAGTGGCAAGCGAGCCGTGGGCTCATTGGCAGGGAGGATCGGCCGCACCCGGGTCGGGGGTGAGGAAGGGCCGGTGGAGTCCGCTCCACGGTAACCTCCCCAGGTGTGGAGCCCGGCGTGCCGTCGCGCTACACTTGACGACACCCTGAGGAGAGATGTCATGGCCGAGGACAACTGGATTAACTGCCCGTGGGACGCCGGCGAGATCCGCCTGCTCGTCCGCGGACTGGCGAAGTGCCTGATCCAGGCGCGGTGGCTCAACGATCCCGCCTTTCTACGGGCCGACCAGGTGAACGCCTGGTTCCCGCCGAACGGGGCGGAACTCTCGGGCACCGACCGGTCCACTCAGACCCTACTCGGGCACGCCGCGACGAACGCCCGCCGGCTCCAGGCGATCAGCTTCCTGCCCGACGTGTGGCACACCAGCGCCACCTTCGTACCCGGTCCGGCAGTGGCCAGGGAGCTGACCTCGGCCGTGCACGGGCTGCTGTCCGGCGACGTGGCGAATGACAACCCGGTCGCCGCCTTGTCGGAGGCGGCTCGACGAGCCGAGCGGCCGGCGGACTGGATGAGTGTGATCGACTGGGACGTGTTGCCGCAACTGCTCCCGCTGCTCGACCAACTCCCCGCCCCGAAGCCCCGCAAGCCGCCGGTGGTGCCTCACTGGGATCCGGATTCCGGGGTGCTGAGGTACGGCCGGCGGGTGGCCCGGCTGGTCGCCGCCGGGGCGGAGAACATCCGCACGCTGCTCGACGCGTTCGATGCCGAAGGGTGGCCGAACAAAATCCAGTCGCCGTTCCCCGGGAATTCGTCGGCGGTCAAAGACACGCTGGCCCGGCTGAAGGACGGGATGAAGCATATCCGCTTTGGGTCGGCTCATGGCGGAACGGAAGTGTACTGGGCCCCACTGGTCAAGAAGGCACCAACTCCCAAGCAGAACGCGAAGGGTGTGACCAAAAGAAGAACGGCCGGCCGCTGATCGGTCAGTTCGCGATTGCGGTCGCTCCGTCGCCCGCGCAACGATCCATCTCAGCCGGCAGCGGCCCCAAGTGGGGCGCTTGCTCGGACACACGAGCCTCGGCGACTCCGGCAGGCAGTTCACCTCGCACGGCCACCTCCCCGCACCGCCGCCAGAGTGATGTCGGGATGCCAAACGCGTCCACCCGTCACCATTCCACCTGCCAGTCGTTACAGCCCACCGCCTGACGTCCCCTGACGCCCCCTGCCCGCCCCGTGACACGAGGGCGTGCGTGTGGTGTGATCTCACTTCTTTCTCTCCACCCAGTGCGTCCGAGGGCGTCATGACCACCGCCGACCTGCTGACTGAAGACGTCATCTCGCTGGCCGCCGCGGGAAAGCTGTTCCCCGGTAGCCGCGGGGCTGACCGCGTGAACCCGAGCACGGTGTTTCGCTGGGCCACGAAGGGCGTGCGGACCGCGGCCGGCGTGGTGAAGTTGGAGTCGTTCAGGGCTGGCTCCCGCGTGTTCACCACCAAACAAGCGGTCGAGCGGTTCGTGGCCGCCTTGTCGGCCCCGACTGAACCAATCGCCACCCCGGTGGTCCGCACCCCGTCCGCCCGAAGGAAGGCCGCCGACGCGGCCGCCGAGGCACTGAAGAAGTTGGGTGCCTGAGTTTCTCCCCCAACACGAGATCACCCGATGATCCCACTGCTCCACCGCGGCGCCCGCGCCCGCCGGGCCGAGATACACCGGCAACTCCACCTCGACCCGGCCGGCGACCCGCTGCTCGCCACGTCGTTCGACGCCGTACGGCATGTCGAGCGGCTCGACGCGCTGCCGGACGAACTGCTCGACCAACTGCACACGGTCGAGCACTTCGAGGACCCGACGACCCGGCTAATCGTCCGGCGGCGGGTGCCGCTGTGGGTGTGGAAGGACGGCGGCTACGAGGTACCGAACCGCCTGGTGCCACTCATCCAGCAGTACTTCTGCAGCTCGGCCGGACGATCCGAAGGGCAGGCGGTCGAAGTGAATACCGACGCCTACCCGGGCATTGCCCACCCGCTCGTCCCGGCTGTCCTGGACGCCTACGGGCGGTCGGTTGTGCAGCCGGGGGGGAAGGTGCGGGTCGACTGTCTCATCGGGGGCCTCATCCGTGCCCATCCTGATTGGCGGGTGGCGGTCGTCTGCCCGACCCGGGGGGCCGTCGGACAGGTGACCCGAGACCTGCGGCAGGCGGGGGAGTACGCCAAGGCGTTCTTCGACAACGTGATCGACGAATGCCCGCGGCCGAAAGTGGCGGTCGGCACCCCGGCCGGGCTGGCCTCCCCGACGGCCGCCGTTGATCACGTGGACCTGGTGGTGGTGGTCGACCCGGCCTGGTTCTGCGGGCAAGCCGGAACCGAACTGCGGATGGTCCGGAGCCTGGTGCGGGTGCCGTGGCTCGGCCTCCTGCCGACCGGGCGGTCGCTCACCCCGCTCGAGCGCGACATCGTCACCGCCTTCTTCGGCCCGTTCCATTTCGAACTGCCCGCCCACGGCCAGGTCACCCGGCAGGTGCTGTTCACCACACAGCCGGTCGTGCTGCCGCCGGGTCAAGGGTACGACCGGCTGGTGATGGCGCTGGCCGGAGAACTGGCCACCCCCGAACGGGGCGAGTCCGGAGGGCGGTTCGGTGTCGTCCGCCAGGTCGAAGGTATCAGCGGCCCGGTGGCGGTGCTGGCCCAGGACGACCGCCACCGCCACGCTCTCCGACGAGTGCAGCGGCCGGCGGACCGTGAACAGGTGCAGGTGGTGACCCCGGACGAGCTCAGCCGGCTGGCCGAAGTGGGCATCCTCGTCCGGGCCGACCAACGGTCACACCGGCCGCAGTTCTCGCCCGCGGCGCTGGTGAAACCGCAAGTGGCTTGCACCCCGCTCCTCGTGGTTGATGCCATCGGCCCGGACGTCGACCGGTTGGCCGACCGGCGCGCGGCCGACTACCGGGCGGAGAACTGGGTGAGCCTGACGGCTTACCGCGGCGGGTGGGCGGAGTGGGAGCGGTGGGTCCACCGCCCGCTTCCGGGTCAAAGATCGGTGCGACGCACGAGCGCAAACCAGTAGGCGATATCACGCCAATAAATGGCCAGAGAGTTTGGGGTCGCCCCCTCCGTTTTCCGCGAGCACCTGTTGTGACGCCTTCCTGGAACGAGTACGACGTCTGCCGCCGCACCACCCGGTCGCGCCGGGGAGGCCGTCGGGAGGTGCGGGCGGTGCTGGCGGACGTGCTCGACCCGGACAACTTGAACCGGCTGTGGCGGAAGATGTCGGCTCAGAACGGACAAGCCCCCGGCCGCGACGGGGTGCGGCTCAACGACCTGAGCACGGGCGAGCGGTTCCAACTGTTTCGTGATCAACAGGCGGCGGTGCTCGACGGCACCTACCGACCGCAGCCCCTGCGCGAAGTGGAGATCCCCAAGCCGGACGGCGGCATCCGCACCCTACGGCTGGCGGTGGTCGCGGACCGGGTGCTGTCGAAGGCGGTGGCGGACGGTCTCACCCCGCTGGCCGAGCGGCTATTCCTGAACAGCAGTTACGGGTTCCGGCCGAAGATGGACCGGTTCAAACTGCTGGCGGACTTGAAGGTGAACTGCGAACTCCACCACCAGTGGGTGATCACGGCCGACGACGTGCGGAAGGCGTTCGACCAAGTGCCGGTGGACAAGGCGGCCGACGCCCTCCGCCAACTCGAACACCTGGGGGCGGACCCCAGGCTCATCGCCCTCGCCATCACACTCATCACGGGCCACGCGCCCAAGGAGGTCGGTATTCCCCAGGGGGACGCCCTGTCCCCGATCACACTGAACCTGCTGCTACACATCGCGCTCGACACCGCGATGACCGCCGCCCGCGGCGGTCACGACCCGGTGGGGTACGCCAGATACGCCGACAACGTACTGGTGGTCACCCGCACCGCGGCCGAAGGACGGGACGAACTCGAGTGGATGCGTGAACTGCTGGCCGGATTCGGGCTCACGCTCAAGGGAGCCCCCGGTGTCCCCTGCGACCTCGAAACAGGGGACCACCTGGAGCTGCTCGGGCTGCGCCTGACCCGAACCGGCAACGCGCTCACGTTCGAGATCCCGCAGAACAAATGGGCCGACCTGCAAGCCAAGCTGGTCGATGCCCACGACGAGGCCAACCACACCGCGACCGCCAGGACACTGGTGATCGGGTGGATCCAGGCCCACGCCCCCGCCTTCGGCAACACCGACAACAACAGGATGAACGAGGAGACCGTCAGCCGGCTGTACAACCTGCTCCGCCGCACCGGACACCGCCACGCCCTCACCCGCGACCAGATCGTCAGCATCATGCGGACGGCATCGGCAAAGTGGGAGCGGACGGTATCCGAGGCCCGGGTCAGGATGACGGCCGATCTGTCCACGAGCACCAACACGACGACCGGGAGAACGGCACACGCCACTGCCGCCACATCGGACGTCGACTGTGGGGGGATGGACGGGAACGTCGACGACACGACCCAGGACACGACCGACCGGAACGGACCGGACGGGACGACCGGGATTGGGTCGGACGCTCCCACCCAGCCCACCCCCTCCTCCCCGACCAGTACCGCCTGGCCGTCCGGCCGGCCCACCGCGCTTCCGGACAGTAATACTGTCCCCCATAGCGCACAACCCCGTCGAGCACGACCCGCGCACGCAGCAGTGACCCGTCCCCGAACTCACCGACCCCGACATCGTCCCGGAGGCTGCTCCATGCCGGCGCGGCCGCCACCACGCCCTCCGTGACGTACGGCCTTGCTGAGTTCGCGGCCGCGTTTCGTAATGAAGGGTGAGTGAACCGGCCGGTCACCCACCCCCAGTCTGGGATCACGCCGTCAGCCGTCCCTGCCGGTGACGACACCGATGAGGTGGCCGTCGTCGGCATCAGACACGGCATCGGGGTCGCGCTGCTTGCTCAGTCGCGCGACCGACGGTTCGTGCCTGCACACAGCCAATGAGCCTCATGGACCATACCGCCCCGATATCGACCTCGGCGATCATGCCGTCGTGGGCCGACCCGGACAGCCCGGACTTCGACACCGTGTTGGCGTCGAACTGGCTGCCGCGCGATTTGCTGTTCTTCAACCTGAACTCGCCCCTCCAACGACGAGGTGACTGATGGCCGGCATGGGATACCCGAGTTTCACACTCGACTGGCCCGGCCCGGGCTACGACTGGCGGTGGCGGCGGGCGGCCGAGTTGGCCGACGGCGACCCGCACGCGGGCGCGGACGCCGCCGACGACGCGCTCACCCGGCGGGCTGCCCGCTACCGGGTGAGTCACTGTGCCCCGGACCTGGCGGACATCGGCACGGCCGTCGCCGTGCACTCGTCCGGCGGGCTCCGCCGGCAGGCACTGCAGGCGTACCTGCTCACCCGCCTGCCTGACGAACAGGTGGCGGCCCGCACCGGCCTCACCCCGGCGGCGGTGGCCGCCTACTCCGCCCTGTTCTTCGACGTGCGGGGCTCCGACTCGCACAGCCGCGAATTGCGGGCCGAGGCGCGAACGTTCGACGACCCGCTGGTGCGGGCGGCCCGGCAGGGTGGGGCCCGGCGGGTCGAGGCACGGGTGAAGAAGGAGGCCCGGGCACTCACGCGGGAGCACGAGCGGCTCCAGTCGTCCCAGCGGGACGACCTGCTCGACGAACTGCTCGGGCACGACCCGGCGGAGCACGCGCGGGCGATGGACCGTCTACATGCATTCGGGGAGGCGGTGCGGCGGGCCCGCGGCGGTGCGTGAGCGGCCGCGGGCGGGGGCTCGTTCTCCGCCCGTCGTTGACCGTGTCTGGGCGACGGAACAGAATCCGCGGTTGCCGGGGTGAGGGTGCGTGTCAAAAATCGGTCGACCCTTTCACCACCCAGGAGCATCACAGTGGCCACCCGGTTCGACGTCACCGGCTTGCCCACCCCCGGGTGGGCCGATCCGGATTCGCTCGATTATGATCCGTTGCTCAGTTTGAACTGGCCCGGGAACGACACCACCACCAGCAACCCGCCGCCCGCCCGTGCCGCGTGGGAGGTGGCCGCCGCCCGGGTGTTGGCCGCCGTGGCCGACGCGGTGGCCACCGCCCGCCCG
>JANNDF010000559.1:0-1052 GCA_031387445.1 Planctomycetia bacterium | reverse complement strand
TCACCCGGCCGGCTGACGCCGGCGGTTCCAGGACCACTCCCTCGCGGTCGCGGCTCGTGGTATTATTCGCGGGCGATGCCGGCCGCGCGCAGCAATCGGTCGGTAGCGGTGTACGCCTCGGCCACCCACTCGGCGATTCTGTCCGGCTCCGGCGAGTACTCCAATTCGATGCTGATCGCGCCGGGAATGCCCAGTGTGGCGATCTCTTTCAAGTATGGCACGAAATCGACCACCCCGCGGCCGGGCGGCAGGTCGCCGTGAACTTTCCCGTCGCAGTCCGAGATGTGGACGTGGAGGGCCCTGCCCTTCAGCGCCTGTAGTTCCTCCGGCTGGCTCCCGGCCAGGCACAGGTGCGAAATGTCGATGTTCGCCCCCACCGCCGGGTGAGCCACGTCGTCCAGAAATCGCACCATGTTCGGCACGTCGTTCAAGAGGCTCAGCTTGAACGGCTCGAGCTCTAATGCGATTTGCAGCCCCAATCCGGACGCGTATTCGCCCAGCGTTTTCAGGTGCGTCACGCCGGCGGCCCACTGCTCGGCCGGCGGGATCACCTGTCGCTCCCAGATGTACTCCCCGAGCACCAGGAGCAGGTTCTTCGCCCCCAACTCGGACGCGAACTCCAGGTACTTCTTGCACCGATCCAGGTGGAACCGCTGCACGCTCGGGTTGAAGTCGATGAGGCCGACCGCCACGCACGCCACGGAAATGATTGGCAGCCCGGCCCGTTCACACTCGGAACGGATGGTCGCTCGCTCGGCGGCGTCGATGTCGAGCGGGTCGGCGAAGATGTCGATGCTGTCGAACCCGATCGCTTTCGTCTGACGGATGCCGTAGGCGGTGCCCTTGCCGGCCTGGGCCCACGCCGAGTTGATGAGGCCGAGTTTCATCGGGGAGGCTCCGGGGGAGAAGTTGGTTCTAGAATAGCGGGAGACACAGCCGATGCCGGAAGGTCGGGGCCGCCCACCACACCCCGCCCGGGAGAGGTAGCCGAGGTTAGCGGGGCCCACCCGGCCGGTGAGGGGCGAGACGCCACAACCCAAACAGGCCCCACA
>JANNDF010000050.1:0-3034 GCA_031387445.1 Planctomycetia bacterium | reverse complement strand
GCTCGCGGAGCGAGCAGACCACGCCCGGCACCTACTCAACGTCCACCGCCAGCCATGGGTCGGCGAACTCGCCCGGCCCGGCGGTCGGGCTGACGGCGAACACGTGCCGCCCCGGTGCCAGTGTGCCCGGCAACCGGAGCGAGACTTCCTGCATCTGCCGCTTCCGCGAGTCCGGGAACGCCCACTCCTGATCGGGCACCACCCCCCTGCCCCGCAGTTTCACCTTCACCCCGCCGGTGTTCGGCTCGGCCCACACCTTCGCCTTCACTTCGCCCCCGGCTTTCCCCTTCACCAGACACGGCTCCACGCTCACCGCGTGCGGGTTCCAGTCCCGCCGGTGGTGGCCGCTCGCGCACACCGCGTCGCACGCCTCACCCGCCGCCTCGCCCCACGCCGCCCGCCGGCGGTAGTCCTCCTCGTTGAACACGTACGGCCCGCCGTGTTCGGCCAACACCCATTCGGGCGCGATCTTGCCCACCTTCTTCGCACTCTCCCCGTACACCGACGGCCACGAGCGGTTCAGCCCCATCCACCCGCCCGTGCCGCTGTACTGCGTGAAGTGGAAGAAGTTGTCGGCCGTGAACAGGCACCGCTTGCCGTCGATGGTCACTTCGATGCCGCTTGTGAAGTGTGTCTGCCCCGGCAGGTGGTGGAACTTGAACGTGAACTCCCGCCAGGTGGCCGACTCGCCGTCCTTGAAGGTCTTGTCGAACTTGATCGGCCGGGCGTCGAGGAACGGCGCCCGGTAGCGGAACGGCTCGGCGATCGGCTCGGCCACGGTGTTCAGTGCCCACACCTTGCACTTGCCGTGTTCCGGCAGCGGGTAGAGGCCATCGAAGTGGTCGTAGTGAGCGTGGCTGAACATCACCAGTTCCACCGCCCCGAGCTTCTCCGCATCGCGGAGCTTCTGAATTTGCGGCACGATCCGCGTGTCCCACGGGTCGAGCACCATCAGCGCGCCGTCGTCCTTCGACTTCAGCACGTAGGTGTTGCCAGTGATCCAGAGGGACGGCGACACCTTCGACCACGGCTCCTTCCCCCCGCTGCCCACCTGACTCTTCGGCACGAGGAAGTCGTAGGCCGGCGGGTCGCCGAGGCGGTTGGTGAACCGCTCGAACGACTTGAGGAAGGCGGCCTCCTCGATCCGCTTCGCCCCGCCCACCAGGGTCGCGGGTGCCGACTCCGACTCGTGCATCTCGCCCTTCGCCCGACTGGTCGGGGTTCGCGCGGAGAACACCCGCTCGAACTTCCGCCCGTCCAGCTTCCTCACGCTCTCGCCCGCCGGCTTCAGCCCCACGTCCTGCCAGTGGTCCCAGTCGGTGCAGAACGGCGCCCACAGTTTGCCGTCGTGCGTGACCGCGTCGCCGACGAACGCCAGCCCGTTGACCGCGAACGCCAGGTGGTCGCGGCTGTGCCCCGGCGTGGCGATGACCTCGATTTTCAGCCCGTTCCACTCGACCGTCTGCCCGTCGGCGAGCGAACAGTCGATGCCGTCGATGCCGGTGGGGTGAACGAAGTAGCCGGCGTTGCTGTTCCGCAGCGGGATCGACTCGGCCCAGAACTTCGACACGTCGGCGGGGTTCAGCCACTTGGCCGCGTCCTTGCTCGCCCGCACCGACACCCCCTTCGCCACGAACGCCCCGGACCCGGCCGCCGTGTCGCGGTGACTGTGCGTGAGCAGCACCAGGTTCACACTCGGCAGCAGTTCCGGGGTGACGGTCTCCGGGCAGTCGATGAGCAGCCGCTTGCCGTCCTTCACGATGACGTAGCTGGTCGGCGTGCCGGGCAGTTGGTGAACGTCGAACTGTTGGCAGGTGTACACCTCGTTCCACGGCGAGTTGGCGATGACATCGACCTCGCGGGCCATGTAGATGAACAGCCCGACGAGCACGCCGAACAGCGTGAAGGCGAACACTCCGACGATGAGGCGTCTGGTCATGGGGAGAGCCTTGGCGGTGCGGCGACACTCTTTATCCGGTCGGCCGGTCGAAGGGACGAGCCAGAAAGTTGTTCAGCAGCGTTTTGCCGTGCGGGGTGCCGATGCTCTCCGGGTGGAACTGGACGCCGTGAATCGGGCGGTCGCGGTGCTGCACGCCCATGACGGTGCCATCGGCGGTGCGGGCCGTCACCACCAAACAGCCGGGCAGGGACGCCGGCTCGCCGACGAGCGAGTGATACCGCATGGCCTCGAACGGTTGCGGGAGCGACCGGAACACGCCCTCGCCGGTGTGGTGGATCGCGCTGGTCTTGCCGTGCATCGGCTTCGCCGCCCGCACCACCCGCCCGCCGAAGGCGTGAACGATGCCCTGATGCCCGAGGCAGACGCCGAGGATGGGGATGCGGTCGCCCAGGTCCAGAATGACGCGGGTGCAGACGCCGAAGTACGCCGGGTCGTCCGGCGACCCCGGCCCCGGCGAGATGACGATGCGATCCACCCCGAGCGCGAGAACGCCAGCCACGGTGATGGCGTTGTTCCGCACCACCACCGGCTCGGCGTTCAGCTCGCTCAAATACTGGAACAGGTTGTAGGTGAACGAGTCGTAGTTATCGAGGATGAGCGTTTTCACCGATCACCCCCCGCCGGATCGGGCACGGCCGCCAGCGCTGCGATGACCGCCCGCACCTTCGTCACCGTCTCGTCGTACTCGCCGGCCGGGTCGGAGTCGGCCACCACCGCCCCGCCGGCGCTGAAGTGGGCCACCCCGTCCGCCACCACCAGCGTGCGGATGACGATGCTCAGGTCGAGCCGGCCGGAGTAGTCCAGGTAGCCCGCCGACCCGGAGTAGACCCCGCGTTGCACGCCCTCCAGTCGGTCGATGATCTTCATCGCCTCGATCTTCGGCGCGCCGGTCATCGACCCGCCGGGGAAGCAGGCCCGCACCAAATCCAGCCCGTCCAGCCCGTCACGCAACATGACCAGTCATTTCCGCAAACCGTTTCACAAGGATGCGGTGCGTGCTTGAGAGGATTATCATTGGCGTCCAGCTCGCCACTGATGACGGCGGCGATTTCTCCGTGGATAGAAATCATCGCA
>JANNDF010000548.1:0-6515 GCA_031387445.1 Planctomycetia bacterium | reverse complement strand
ATGAGCGGGGTGGGCCAGTGTTGGGATAACGCCGTGATCGAGAGTACCTTCGGTCGGATGAAAGTGGAGCTGGTTCACGGCGAGCAGTACACGACTCGGGACGAGGCGAAGGCATCGATCTTCGAGTCCATCGAGGTGTTTGATCACCGCGTCCGCCGGCACTCGACGCTGGAGTACAAGACCCCAGACGAGTTCGAGCAGACGCACAACCCGAACAGCCGCTAACTCCCTGTCCACATTCCGTGGGGAAGATCAATTGTGCCCGCCGCCGGAGCGAGTCGCCACCCACCGCGTCGACCGGCCACCACCCTCCGGTGAGCCACGCGTCCGTTCACGCTCCGGCCGCGTGCCGTGGCCGGGTGACCCCGTCCCGCCGACCTCACCCGCCGACGGCTTCCCAAGACCCCCGGTGTCGTCTGCGAGTCTTTGCCCAGCACCAGGTCCACCACCCAGCAGCCGCGGACGTGCGGGCCCTCACCCCGGCAGTGGGCGAGGATGTCGGCGTGGTCGCAGCCGGCTTCTTGTAGGGCATCGGCCAGAATCGGGAGTCGGTCGAACGCTCGGTCGGCGTAAATGCTTTCGGCCAAGAGCAGAACGGTCGGCGTCAGCCACGCTTGGTCGACGGCGACGGCGCGGAACGGGTTGGGGAAGATGTCGTGGAACAGCCGCAGGTGGAGGGCCCTGGACTGACCCGGTGGGCGCCCGGCGACCCCGGTCGATTCCAACTCGGACACGATCCAGGCCCAGTCCGCAACGCCCCGGATCGAGGCGTCGTTGAGCATCACCCCCTCGCGTGACCGCCATGCGGCGGCGGCCAGGACCGACGCCGACTGGACCGGGTCATCGAAGCCCTCATCGTCTTCGGCGTCTTCGATCGCCTGGAACGCCGGCTCATCGGCCTCGTCGAGCGGGTCCGGCTCGTAGTCGTCGGCGTACCGCTCGGCGGCCTCGACGGCGGCCCGACTGCGGGGGTCCGTGAGGTGTGGCCAGACGGCACGCAAGGCGGCCACGACCACGAGCCGAAACTTGCGGTCTCCGGGCGGTTCCGGGCAGAGCCGCCGGGTCACGAAGTAATCGCCGTAGACCGACAAGGCGTCACACCGGTCCCAAGTCTCGGCGTTCAACTGCTCGAGTTTCGTGAACGATTCCACACCACAGCCCCCATCGGGAAGCAAAAGCATGGCGGCTGGGAGCCGCCGGAGCAAGTCCGGGCACGGCGCACAAGGGCAAGGACAAGCTGGACGGGGTGAAGCTGGCGTACACCATCACCAGCGGGTCGGGCGAGCGGAGCGAGACGCTGACGGTCAAATCCCTCACCGCCGACACGCTGGTGGTGGTGGACCCGGACGGCAAGGATGAAGAGTTCCACCGGCAGTCGCCGAAGAAGAAGTGACATGACGGGCGGTCACTTCTTCGGCTCCGGCGTCACCATCTTCTCCAACTCGGCCACCAACTTCTTGAAGTCGGCCCGCTCGCGGATCGGGTCGAAGTCGGTGTTTTTCGAGATATGAGCCGCATCCGTGTACCCTGCCTTCACCGGCTTCACCGGCTTCACCGCCTTCACCAGCAGTTCCATTGCTTGCGTGGCGTACTCCTGCTTCTTCTCCGCAACCTTGGCCGACGCGAGCGAATACACGGCAGCGTACAGGTACAGTCGGTCGGCGTCGTCGTCCGGCACTGACCGCAAATCTTCCACCTCCGCGAGAGCATCCTTGATCTTCCCTGCCTTCGCCCTGGAATTCGCCCGGTCGGCCCGAACGGTCCGCGCCTCTTGGTCGAAGGCTCCCGCCAGAGCCTTCGACCAACTCTTATCCGCGTCCTCGAACATTTTGAGTTGGTCGGAAGCCGCCGCCCGCCCCCAGTGCGCGGCGCGAAGGCTGCGTGCGGCGGTCTCGTCTTCTGGTAGGGTTTGGCATACGCGGGTGAAACAACCGACGGCCTTGCCGAACCACTCGCCGCTCTTCTCCCATTGTCCGCGCTCGTACTCAAACCGACCGAGGTAGAAATAGCTCGCTGCGAGACCTGCTTGGAGTTCGGACCTATCCGGCGACTCGGCCAACAACCCCTCGCGGACAGCCACCGCCTTCCGGTGTTGCCGCGCGGCCTCCACCCGGTCCCCCGTTCCTGCAAAAAGCACCGCCAGAGCCGAGTGGTCATCGCCGAGCGCCCGCTGGAGGTCGCTAACGGGTGGCAATTCGGCGACAAGCTTCTCCCGAATCGCAACCGCCTGGCGGGAGTGGGCGAGAGCATCCACGGGCCGGTCGATGCCGGCCCAGAGGGTGGCCATGTTCGCGTGCGTGTCGGCGAGCATTGCACGGTGGGTGGCATCGCCGTAAGTGCCATTCGTCGCAGCGACCCGTACTCGGGAAGCCCTGACGCGGTTCGGGGTCGATCTCGACGCGGTGTCGGTGGACGACGCGGCGGCGCGAGTGACCGCTTCGGTGGCGCGGGAGCGACTCGTGGAGGCCCTGGATCGGCTGCTGTTGGGGCAACCGAAGCCAGCCGGCGTGCGTGCCCTGCTCGGACGGGTGGACGCCGACCCCTATCGGGACGCGGTCCGGGATGCGATCCTCGCCGATGACCGGGCGAAGGTTGTGGAACTGGCCAGCCAAAAGGCTGCCCTGGAGCAACTGTCGGGATTCGCCGCCTTCCTGGGCGACAGTCGGGAGATCGGAGTGGAGCGGCGACGGCAGTTGTTGCAGTCCGCGGTGAGCCGGCGGCCGGCGGACCTGGGTTTGCTGATGACGTTGAGCGACACCTGCCCGATCAACCAGGAGGGCGGGGCGAACGAGCGGTTGCGCTGGAATCAGGCGGCCGTGGCCGCCGCCCCGGCCAACCCGGCTGCCTACAACAACCTGGGGATCGTGCTGCGTGACAAGCCGGACCTGGCGGGTGCCGAGGCCGCCCTCCGGGAAGCCATCCGCCTCGACCCGAAGGACGCGGCGATCCACAACAACCTGGGGAAAGTCTTGTTCGTGCAGGGGCGTTACGCCGAGGCCCGCGTGGCCTATGCCATCGCGCTGATGCTGCTGCCAGGCGAGCACGCTTTGCGGGCAGATCTATCCCAAAGGCTGAGCGACTGCGACCGGATTCTGAAGCTGACGCCGAGGTTTTCGGCCCTCCTTCGGGGTGAGGACAACCCCGCCGACAACGCCGAGCGCCTGGCCTTCGCCCGGTTCGCCTACGACCAGAAGAAATTCGCCATCGCCACCCGGCTCTGGGCAGAGGCGCTGGCCAGCGACCCGAAACTCGGCGACGGTCGTCAGACTCAGTACCGCTACAGCGGTGCCTGCGCCGCGGCGTTGTCAGCTGCCGGGCCAGGCGCGGAGAAGCCGCCGCTCGACACCGCGGCGCAGGCGAAACTCCGCGGCCAGGCCCTTGACTCGCTGACGGCGGAACTGACAGCCTGGGAGAAGCTCCTCACCTCCGGCCCGCCGCAAGATCGACCGACGATCGTGCGCACCCTGCGCCACTGGCAGAAGGACACCGACCTCGCCAGCCTTCGCGACCAAGCCGCCCTGGGTAAACTCCCGGCGGACGAGCAGAAGGCGTTCACCCAATTCTGGGCCGACGTGTCGGCGCTGCTGAAGAAAGCCGAGGAGAAGCCGAATGCGGGTCCGCCGCCGGCTCCGAAGGATCCCGAGAAGAAGCCCGAACCCGCACCGCAGCCGCCGGAGAAGAAGTGACCGACCGTCGCCGCCGACCCGGGCCTCACGCCGTCTCGCCGTGAGGCGTCACCCCGGCATCGGGCAATCGAGCACCCGCCACGGCGGCCAGGATCCGCCGCCCGCGGTCGAAGAGTGTCCGGGTGAGCCGTCGGGCGCGGCCGAATGCCAGAACCGTCTGGCCCGACCGCTTCCAGGCGTCGAGGGTGGCCCGCCAGGTGCGGACCCTCTCGGGGCGGTGTGCTGACACGATGGAGTTCACCCTCGGGAAAACTCACAGACTACCGGACGCTGCAAGGCGTCGATTCACCGGACACGTACGTACCAGCCGTGTAGCAACCGGATCGTCATCGGACGCGGATCACCTTGGCACGCGGGATTACGGCTGCCAGACGAGCAGTTCGCCCTTGCCGGGGACGGCGGCGTCACCAATGTGGCGTTGGTACATGCCGTCGTGCGGGCCATGCGGCAGGGTGAACCCGAAGGGTGCGAGGTGCTTCGCGTAGACGCCCAAGAAGGACGGGCTGTACCGGCAGGCGGGTGCGAACGTCGGCAGGAGGCGCAGCGGCTTCAGGCTGATGATGGTGCCGCGGGTCATCCACGCGCCGGTTCGCAGCTCGGCCCCACTCATCAGCAGGATGGTGCCGCCCTTCATCTGCAACCCGGCGAAATCTCGCACCGGCCCGCGGACGGCGATCAGCCCCCGCTTCATCCGCATCCCCAGTTCGATGCCCGCCGTGCCTTCGACCAGAATCGACCCGCCCCTCATCCCCGACATGCTGCCGCGGTAAGCGCACCCGAGTTGCCCCCCCGCGTTCCCGCGGACGTGGATCGTGCCGCCGCTCATCTCCCCGCCGACCCAGTCGGTCGCGTTCCCGGTCACTTCGATGGTGCCGCCGGTCATGTACGCCCCGAGGTGCATCCCGGCGTTCCCGACGACGCGAACCCGCCCCCGGGTCATCCCGCGGCCGATCCACTTCACCTTCGTCGCGTCGCCACGAATCTCGACCTCATCACCGCCGTCACCCTCGACGGCGAAGAACGTGTCGAGGCGGTGCTGCCGCTTGCCGAGCAGCACCGGCAGCGCGCGGACGGCGTCGGGCGTCAGCGCCCCCAGCACGTCGGGGGAGAGGACTTCCGCCTCGAGCGGGACGGTGAGGTCTTCTTTCAGGGTGAGGGTGAGCATGGGCATCAAAGAGTAGAAGGCACACTCCGTGCGCCGATAGTTGAGGCGGCACACGGAGTGTGCCTTCTACTTCCAACGGGCTGCGGCGGCACACGGCGTGTGCCGACTAGATTGACCGATTTACGACCTCCAACCCGTGGAGCCGCTCGGCGTCCACGGGGTAGTTCTCGAACGACATCGTGTAGTGCTGCTGGAACAGCGGGCGGAGGTAGTCTTCGATCGACTCGTCGTACCCGGGGCGGACGGCGATCTGGTGCCCCGCGATCGACTTCCGCAGTTCGCCCTCCTCGACGACCACCTCCCCGGCCTTCAAGACGTACCGCGGGTGAGCGAACATCTTCGCCACGTCCGCGTTCTCGTTGTAGATTGCCACGTCCGCGTCCGCCCCGATGCCGAGCTGGCCTTTCCGCATCAGCCCGAGCGTGCGGGCCGGGCCGGCCGAGGTGATGATGGCGATTTCGGAGAGCGTGTACTCGCGGGTCAGTTCGGGCAGCACCATGCGGGTGAGCGTCTTGTCGGGGAACTGCTTCAGTTGCTCCTTGCGGAAGTCGGCATTCATAAGCAACTGCACGATCTCCGGGTACCGCCAGAACGTCGCCCCGTTCGGGTGGTCGGTCGTCAGGCAGATCCGCCACGGGTCGTCGATGAGCAGGAGGAGTTCCAGCCCGACCGCCCACTGCACGGCGTTGACGAGGTTCTTCTCCTTGTAGACGTAGGGCACGACCCCGCAGCCCGTCTCGTTCTCCACGTCCAGGTTCGCCCACTTCCGGCCGGTGAGCTGGTAGAGCAGGTGCTGCCACGGGCCGTCGGCGGTGACGGTGACGGTCTCGCCGAACAGCACCGCCCCGGCGTCGCAGGTCAGGTTGGGGTGGGCGTTGAAGTACTCGGCGATCTGCACCGACGCCGAACGCATGGTGTACCAGTCGTCCCCGCCGTAGGCGTGGTACTGGAGGTGCGCCATGTGCGCCCGCCGGCCCTCCAGGATCTTCATCGTCTCGATGGTGGTACTCGCATTGCCGGGCGCCCCGAGGTTGTTGCAGTGCAGGTGGACCGGGTGCGGCAGGTTCAACTCGTCGGCGATGCGGGCGAGGGCGGCAATGATCTTCGCCGGCGTCACCTTCTTGTACCCGGGCACGACGTCGGACAGGCCCTTGCAGTCCTTCCCCCACTTCCACCCGGCGACCCCGCCGGGGTTCACGGCCTTGATGCCGTAGGCTTTCGCCGCCCAGAGTTGCCACGCGGCGACGTGCTTCGCCCGCTCGTACTCGTCGTTCTCCAACAGGTCGAGGAGGATCTCGTTGTTCGCCATCAGGACGCAGCAGGTGCGGTCGATGATGGGCGTGTCGTGCAACTCTTCGTGGGTGTGCTTGGCGGACATGATCGGGACGGCGGCCTCGTTGGCCGTCGTCCAGCCCATGCCGGCGTACACATACCCGGTGGCGAACGTGGTGGGCGTGGTGCCGATGATGCCGGCACGGGTGTGCGGGCTGTGGAAGATGGGCGTGGCCTTGCGGTGCTGCTCGGGGATGAGGCCGCGGGCGAAGTTGAGCGCCGCCCCGCCGATGTGCGTGTGGACATCGACCCCGCCGGGGAAGACGATCATGCCTCTGGCGTCGATGCTCCGGCCGCTTTGCGCCGGGTCGTCGGCCACGACCTTCCCGTCT
>JANNDF010000539.1:0-10297 GCA_031387445.1 Planctomycetia bacterium | reverse complement strand
CCACCCGGCGGCTCACACCGCTCGGCTCGCCAAGACCTGATTCACTTCTTCTTGTCGGCCGGCCCCAGGGTCGTCTTCTTGCCGTCGGTCTTCACGGCGAACGCGGCGTCGGTTTTGTCCCAGGCCATTGTGTCGGCGGTGAGCGGGGTGTTCGGGGCGGCGGCGTCGAAGACGACCACGTTCCGCGTGCCGCCGAGCAGCGAATACTCGCGGTACGTCTCGCCCGGTTGCAGTTTCACGCACTTCCCACGCACGGGGCGGTTGAGCGGGCCGCTCGTCTCCTGAATCACAATCACTTGCTTGGTGTCGTTCGTCACGGTGATCCAGCCGGCGCGGGCGGCGTCGGCCGTGCCGAACAGACCGTAGGCGAGAGCGAAGGCGAGCGCGAATCGTGTGGTGTGGAACATGGGGCACCGCGTGGCGGAGCCGGCGCGAACCGCTCGCGCCGTCATCAGTCAAACGCCCGCCCCCAGCCACCTTGCGCCGCATGAATGCCAAAACGGCGACCGGGATGAGCCGGTCGCCGTTGGTGGAAGTGACGCAGAGAAGTACGGTTACGCCGGCTCTGTTGTAGCCGGCCTCTGTGAGGCCGGTCTGATCCGGGGTCACAGACCCCGGCTACAGCAGAGGTGTCACGCCGCTTGGCGGTGTTCGCCCAGGCCGGCCGCGAACGTCTTCACCGTGTCCACCGCGAACTGAATGGCCGGGCCGGTCCAGCGGGTGATGTCGTCGCCGAACCCGGCTTTCACCCCAGCTTGCGACACGTGAGACAGCAACGCCCCCAGCCCGCACCGTTTCTCGTTCGCCAACCGCGTGTCGTACTCCCGCAACCGGCGGTGCAGTTCCTCGCCGCTGTCGGGCAGCTTGGGCGGAGCCGTTTGCGGGGCCGCCGGCTTTGGGGCCGGGGCGGGTGCCGGGGCCGCCGCGAGTTTGGGTTTGGGAATCGCCCACGCCGGCAGTTGCGGGGTGCCGCTGAACTGCTTCTTCTGCGGGTCGTAATCGCACCACACGGCCGGCAGGCGGTACAGGTAACGGCCGATGCCGTACTTGACGGCGGCGCGTTTCAATGCATCGCTGAATGCCGCCTTCAGGCGGTCGCCACTGTCGGGTTGCTCGCTCGGCGACCCGACATCCGTTTTCACCACCCACTCGCCGTGCAGCCGCAGTTTCAGCCGGCACATGACCGACCCGTCGGTCAGGATTTCGTACTCGTCCATCCAGTTCTCGACACCGAGCACGGTGTCGAGCCGGTCCTGAATGACGCGGCAGTCGATGTATGCCAGGGCGAGCGCGCGGTTGCCCTTCACGCTCTGCGGCTTGAACTTCACTTCACCCATCTGGAATGGGGCGGTCAGGGCGGCGGTGTCGAGCAGTTCGGACATGGTTTGGAACCCCGCGGGAAAGTTGGTGAAGTGTACGAAATGCCAGTAATCCTGAAATGTGCGTTGCGGGCTGTGTGAAGAGCTTCTCACTGTTACCGTTGCCCGCTTACGCAAACACCTCCGGTCGGGTACGGTTGTAGGGGTGATCCCAGTCGGAGGGTGTGCAATGCTGCGAACCCGTGCGTGGGCGGTGGGCGTGCTGGCGGTGAGTGTCGGGCTGGTGGTGGCGGTCGATCCGCCGACGAAGGTGCAAACGAAACCCGACGAGAAGCCGGCGGAGATCGGGTGGGAGGTGCGCGCCTCGGACGGCAAGTACCACAAGGTCACGCCGACGGAAGCCGAACTGACCATCGAAACCCGTTTCGGCACAGTGAAGGTGCCGATGAACGAGGTGAAACGGCTGGAGTTCGGCCTACGGGCTAGCGACGCCCAGAAGAAGGCGCTGGCCGACGCACTGGCCGACGTGCTGGGCGGCAACGGCCGCACGCGGGAGGCGGGCAAGGAGGCGCTCATCGACCTGGGCTTGCTGGCCTATCCGGAAGTGACGCGGGCGCTGAAGACCGCGCCGAAGGAGGCGTTACCCCACCTGAAGATGGTTCACGACAAGCTGAAGCGGCAGATCGGCGAGGACGACGACCCGGCCGACGCCGACGTGGTGTACACCACCGACGGGTCGAAGTTGAGCGGCAAGCTGTCGCCGGAGGCGGTGCGGGTGAAGTTCGGCGATGGCGAGAAGGCAATCAAGTGGACCGACGCCCGCGTGTTGGCGTTCGGGGACATCCTGGTCGAGGAAAAGGTGGAGGTGGTGACACTCGGGGCGAACGGCATTCACGGGCTGATGCAAACGCATTTCGAAAAGGTGGTAGCGGTGGAGGTGACGGGCGTGATCGGCGGGTCGGTATGGGGGAGCAACCCGTATACGACGGACTCGACGTTCGGGGCGGCGGCCGTTCACGCCGGGGTGCTGAAGGAGGGCGAGACGGGGGTGGTGAAGATCAAGGTGAGGGCCGACCTGGGCGGCTACGTCGGCAGCACCCAGAACGGGGTGACGACCGGCCCATGGGGGGCGTACCAGGGGTGCTATGAGATCATTTCGAAGTCGAAGAAGCGGGGAAAGAAGTGAAGCTCACGGCCTGATCAGTTGGGTGACGGTGAACCCGAGGCCGATGGCCAGCAGCATCATGAACCCGCCCCCGCCGAGCATCAGCCAGTCGCGGCGGTCCAGGTCGAGCAATCCGCGAGGTTCGTCGTCCTCTTCGTCGACGTCCCTCCTCCGAGACGCGTCGGGCAGGGTGACCAGTTCGACGTTGATCTCCACCGGCGGCGGGGCGGCCGCGACCGCCGCGACCAGCGGCTTGGCTCCGAGCGGTTTCGATTCTGGCGCCGGCTGCGTCGCTTTGCGGGCGAGTGGTACGGTGGCCACCACCGCCGCCACCACCGGCCTGGCGGCAGGCAGACTGATCGGCGTGGCAGGTGAACTCGCCACCGCCGCCTTCATCATCTCGGCCGGCATGTCCATCTCAGACTCGGTTTCGAGCCACTCCTGAAAGGCCGGCAGGACGGCGGCGGCGACCGGCCGGTGGCCCCGCTGGACCAGGAACGGGGCGATCAATTCGGCAGCCTCGGCCGGCGTCTGCGGGCGGTCTTCCGGCTTCTTCGCCAGCAGCTTGTCCACCGCGGCCGACAGGCCGGCCGACGCCTCCGGCACCAGCTCACGCACCGGCGTCACCGGGCTGGTGGCGTGTTTCACCATCTGCGCCATGACGTTCTTGTCGGTGAACGGCGGGTGGCCGACGAGCAGGTGGTAGAGCACGCACCCCAGGCTGTAGATGTCCGCCCGGATGTCCGAACTGCGGGCGTCGCGGGCCTGCTCCGGGGCGAGGTAGTCGGGCGTGCCGAGGAGTGCCCCCTCGGTCGTCAGGTGCAGATCCTGGGTGAGTTGGCTGGCTTCGTCGAACAACTCGCGGCCGAGGCCGATGTCGAGGATCTTGACCGTACACCCGAGGGTGTCAGCCCTCGGCGGGGGGGTGAGCATCAGGTTGGCGGGCTTCACGTCGCGGTGAACCATGCGCCGCTCGTGCAGGTGCTGGAGGCCGAGGAACGCCTGGTGGACCAGTCGCACGGCCTCGGCCGCCGGCAGCTTCTTCCGCCGCTCGAGCACGGCGTCGAGCGTCTCCCCTTCCAGGTGTTCCATCACGATGAAGTGGGCGCCCCCGCCCTGGCCGACCTGGAACGCCCGCACCGCGTTCGGGTGGTCGAGTTGCGTCAGCAAACGGCCCTCCCGTTGGAAGCGGTTGAGCGTGTTCGGCTCTTTCGCCTTCGACCCCGGTAGCACCTTCAACGCCACCACCTGCCCGGACGTGTGTTTGGCTTTGTACACCCCCGCCGACTGCCCGCTGCCGATCCGGTCGAGGATGATGTAGTCGCCGAGCAAGAACCCCTCCGCCCGCCCCCGTTGGATGAGCGCCGCCTGGTATTCGGTCAGCACCTTTTCCCGAACCAGGAACTTGCGGAACCCGTCCACGTCGGCGTCCGACGCATTCGGGTCGGCCGTCCACCGCTGCCGCACCTGGCGGAGGTCGGTCTCGGAGAGCAATTTGCTCCGGCCGATGGCGGCGCAATACTCGGGGACGGAGGCAACGGGGGTGGCCATGAGGCGGGGCGACTCCGGGGCCGGCGAGAGGACTACCGGGACTATATCACAACCCGTCTCATGCGGCCGGCCGAGTCACTCACCCCGATTGGTGATCAGCAGAAGTACCACCACCGCGACTGCGGTGATGGCGACGGTCGCGGCCACCGCAGCGACGATGACCCACACCGGCACGCCTCGCTTGGCGGGCGGTTCCGGCGGCGGGGCGGCGACGAGATGGACCGACTCTGGGACCTTTGGGAGTGGTCGTGGGGCGGTGCGGGGCGGCGCCGGGGTGCGGGCTTTCGCCGCCATCACGGGGGCGGCCGGGGCCGGGCGGGTGGCCTTCAGCCGCCGGTGAAACCCCTTCGACCGCGGCACCTCGTCCCAGTAGCGACCGCCGCCGAGCAGCACGACCGTTTGCAACTGGCGCAGGGCGGGTGGGTGTGCGAGCAGTTGTCGGAGCGCCTTCCGCGGCACCCGCGACAACCCGGCCGAGAGGATTTGATCCTTGAAGGTGGTGAACCAGCGGTCGAAGTCGAACGACCCCTGGGGCGGGCGAACGGCCAGGAGTTCCTCAATCAACTCGCCCAGGTGATCGCCGACGAGGTGGCGTTCCAGCCAGGCCGGCAGGCGGGCGGAGTCGAACGGCACGCGTTCCAGGTGGAGTGTCATTGGGCCACCCCGCGGTTCGCTTCGTCTACCGGCGTGTCGCTCCGCCCGGACATGCACTCACGGACGGCGGCCACCGCCCGCGTGTACCGCTCCTTCAGCCGCACTTTCGTTGTGCGGTGGCGGCGGGCGATGGCGGTGCGGTTCAGCCCGTGGCTCACCCACATGACCAGCCTGTGCCACTTCGGTTTGTGCTTCATCAGGCGGCCGAAACAGGTGGCGAGTGACGCGGAGCGGGCGGTCGCCGAGCCTCCGGCGTGCTTGTTCGCCACCGTGTCGGCCACTTTGAACAGCCACACCCGGAACGGGCCGCGGCATTTGCCCTCGCGGATGCCGCGATCCGCGGCGGACCAGACGTGCCGGACGATCGCGGCACCGGCGGCCACCCAGCCGGGGTTGCCGTACACGAACGCCCGCAGGCGCGCTTCGTGCCGCTGCACTAGTGCAGCGAACGCGGTGGCGTCCCCCCGCTGGTGGGCACGGGCCAGTTCTTCGTCGGTGCGGAAGTCGTCGGGTTCGGGTGAGGGTGACATACCTCCGTTGTCGCCTGCCCACGCATGCCGTTCAAGTCGAACCGCTCACTTTTTCGGCTTCGGCTTCTTCTTCCCCTTCGGGCTGGGAGGTGGGTCGCCCGGTTCGTTGGCGTCCGCGGCGTCCGTTCCGGTGGGGGTGGGGAAGGGGGGCGGGCCGAGGTTGGCCAATTTGGACGGCCCGCCGGGTGCCGGGCTGACGAGGTAGCCGAGCACCTTCAGGGTGGCCGCCAACTTGTCCGCCTGAGTCCGCGCCTCGGCCGAGTCCACCTTCGCCAGGCCGATCGCGTGATACCACATCTTCTCGCGGTCTTTCGGCGCCAGCACGTCGGGGTCGGTCCCCAGTTCGCGGACCAGTTCCTTGTCGAACTTGGCGTCTTTCAACAGTATGGCCAATGCCCGCCAGGTGACTCCGCCCGACACGACCGTGCCGTCGGGCGCGGTGACGGTACGTCCGATGGCGATGTGGAACAGCCCGCGGAGCGCACCGACTGCCAGCTTCTTGTCACGAATCACTTCCAACAGCCGGAGGGTGCCTTCCATACGTCCCTGACTCCTGCGGACGACGCGTGGTGTGGCGCCGAACGTCCTGATCAAAACGCCTAAATTACCAGAACCACCCACACGTCCGAAACCCCATCTCGCGGAATTTGCCGGAAGTGAAGACGACGGAAGGCACTACGGCAGAAGGGCCAGGCAAATGAGGAGACTGAAAGTGCGATGAAAGTGATCCCGCTGTTACTTCGCCGGCACCTTCCACAGCTTCACCGTACCATCGACGGCGGCGGTGGCGATGGTGCTACCGTCCGGGGAGAGGGCCACCCCGACGGGCGTTTCCTTGTGACCCCAAAGCACCTTCACCGGCCTCCCGCCGGCCGCGCTCCACACCTTCACGGCGCGGTCTTCGTGGACCGTCACCAGCGTGCTCGCGTCGGCCGAACACGCGGCGGCCATTGCCAACCCGCCGCCGTCGAACGTGACCCCGTGGTCTTTTCCCGCCGGCCAGTCCCACAGCGTCAGCCCGTGACCGCCACAGCACGCCACCAGTGTTCCGCCGTCCGCCGACACCATTAGCCCGTGAACGTGGTGCTTGCCCACACTCAGTTCGCGGACCTTCGCCCCGGAGCGCACGTCCCACACGTCCACCGTGCCGTCTTCCGCCCCGGACACCACCTGCTTGCCGTCCGCCGAGAACGCCAGCCCGTGGACGTGCTTGGTGTGACCGGGGAGGGTGCGGATCGGCTTCTTGTCGGTCACGCTCCACAAATGCACGAGATGGTCGGCCCCGGCCGCGGCGAGGGTGGCACCGTCCGGGCTGAAGGCGAGACATTCGATCGCCTTCTTCGAGGCCGACCACACGGCCGCTTCCGCCCCCGATTGGGTGTCCCACACCCGCACCGTACCGTCGCGCCCGCCGGACGCGAGCAATCCGCCTGAACTGTATGCCAGTGTCGTCACCCGCCCGGTGTGCCCGCTCAGGGTGTGAACCGTTTGTCGAGACGCCACGTCCCACACGCGAACCGTACCGTCATCCCCGGCGGAGGCGAGGGCTTGACCGTTGGGGGCGAAGGCGACAGCCCGCACCGGCCCGTCGTGCCCGGACAGTGTGGCGAACTCGTCGCCCCGGCTGGCCAGCCACCACCCGCCGGCCGCCAAGCCGGAAATGGCCACCACTGTAACCACCGACCAGATGATGAGGCGACGGGTGGACATGGGAGACTCGGAAGTAGGTGCCGCTTGCCGAGCGGCACTCGGCGAGCGGCACCGACCAAAACGGTTAGAAATCCCCCGGCACTTCGCCGCCATTGCGGGTGCCCAGGCCGACCCACACGGCCGGGTTGATGCTGTTGCGAAGGAACCGCACCGACCCGTCGCCGAACAGGGCGTTCACCCCGCCGCTGTGCGGGCTGGTGGCGTCTTCCACATGTCCCAGCTTGTTGTTCGGAGTGCGGCCTTCGCCCACCTCGCCGGTCTGCGTGAGCATGAACGTCTGCGCTCCTTCGTCCTCGTAGGCCAGGTTGAGCGGCGGGTTGTGCGCCCCGGTCAGTGCCCCGGTCCACGTCGTCCGCGGCGAGAACTTCGACCACCGCTCGGTCACGAACAGGGTGTTGCTGCTGCCGTCGGTGATGTCGGTGATGCGGAAGTTGCTGTTGCGGAGGAACGGCCCGGTGTTGTTGTCCGGGAAGCCGCTCACCTCGAACGTCCCGCCGCAGGCGACGTAGTTGGCGAACGCCAGTCGCACCAGCGGGCCGCTCTCCCCTTCGGCCAGGAAGGTGTCGCCGCCGGCCGGCGTGTCCGACGGGCAGCGGTACACTTTCAGCGAGGTGACGCGGGCGTTCGCGTGGGCGGAGTCGAGGATGTCCACGTTCGGGCTGATCTGGCGGAACAGGTTCTCCTGCTCCACATACGGCAGCAGGTGCGCCGCCCAGCCCCAGCCCGGCCCCAGGTTGTCGCCGTTCACGGCGGTGGTCCGCGACACGTACCCGGCGGGCAGTTTCTGGTACACGCCCTCGTAGTTGTGCAAGGCCACACCGATCTGCTTCAGGTTGTTGCTACACGTCATCCGCGCGGCGGCCTCGCGCACCTTCTGCACCGCGGGGAGCAATAGCCCGATGAGGACGGCGATGATGGCGATGACGACCAGCAGTTCGATCAGCGTGAACCCGTGGCGGACGTGTTTCGACATGACCGAACCTCGCGGCAGTTGCGACTGTGGTAATTCATAGTATAACCACGGGCGACAGACGCAACCCGAGGTAGAAAGAATCTCATCCAGAGTACACCTTGGCCGGCATAATCTGACGGGACGCATCGGGGAAATGCCGTGCAGTACGACGTGATCGTTCTCGGGCTGGGCGGATGGGGTCGGCGGCAGCGGCAACACTCGCCCGGCGGGGGCTGCGTGTTCTCGGTCTGGAGCAGTTCGGCTTCGCCCACCACCGCGGCAGCTCCCACGGCCGCACCCGGATCATTCGCACCGCCTACTACGAACACCCGGCGTATGTGCCCCTGGTGCGACAGGCGTTCGAGCTGTGGCGGGATTTGGAGGAACGAACTCAACGGGAGTTGCTCACCCCCTGCCCGTGCCTTTGCGTTGGTGAACCCGATGGCGAACTGATCCGCGGCGTGCAACGGGCGGCGGTCGAACACGGGTTGCCAGTCGAGACGCTGACGGCGAAGGAAGTGGAGAGCCAGTTCCCACAGTTTCGTGTGCCAGATGGGTTCGCCGGGGTGCTCGAACGGTCGGCCGGCATTCTGGCGGTGGAAGACTGCGTCCAGGCCCACATCGACGACGCCACGACACGCGGCACCGACCTCCGGTCGGAAGAACCGGTGGTGGAATGGCGGGCGGTGGGCGACGGCGTGGAGGTGAGGACCACGAAGGGGACGTATTCGGCCGGGCGACTGGTCATCACCGCGGGCGCATGGGCCACTCGCATGCTCGCCGACATCGGAGTGCCGTTGTCCGTCATGCGGCAAGTGCAGTGGTGGTTCCCAGCGGATGCGAAGAGGTTCGGCCCGTCCCGCTTCCCGGTGTTCCTGCTCGACACCCCCGGCGGGGCATACTACGGTCTGCCGGCGGTGGGCGGCCGCGGAGTGAAGTGCGCCCGGCACTACGGTGCGCCGGAACTCGCCTCGCCGGACGACGTGAACTGGGACGTGGCAGAGGACGAGGACGAGTGTGTTCGACAGTTCCTCTTGGACCACATCCCACAACTCGACAGTGAGCCGTCTCACTCCGAGGTGTGCATGTACACGCTCACGCCGGATCGGCACTTCGTGATCGACCGTCACCCGCAGTTCCCGCAAGTGGCGGTGGCGTGCGGGTTCAGTGGGCACGGGTTCAAGTTCGCACCGACGGTCGGCGAAATCCTGGCCGACTTGGTGACGACCGGCCGCACTCATCACCCCAATGAGTTGTTCCGCGCCGGGAGATTCTCCGGCTAATCGTCCCACATCACCTGTTTGGCACACCGACTGCTGACCATTACTTCGACCTCGTGTCGCACGCAATGGTGGTCACGGAGACCGCCCTGTGAAGGCGACCGCATGTCCTGCTACACCGGAGATACTCATGACCCTGCGCAAACTGTTGCTCACCGCCGCGCTGCCGCTCACCTTCGCCCTCATCGGCTGCGGGCCGACGACCACCACCGGTGGCACCACCACCAAAGTCACCGACGCCAAGGGCAACACGGTGACGGTGGACGAGAAGCTTTCGATCAACGGCCCGCCCGGATCGCCCTACGCGATGAAACAGGGGGAGTCGAAGCAACTGGAGTTCAGCCTGACCCGCGGGAAGGACCTGAAGGACGACGTGGAACTGCACGTCGAAGGTGCGGACAAGTTGAAGGTGGAAGTGCCGAAGTCGGTCCCGGCCGCCGGGGACGGCAAGTTCACGGTGAAGGTGATCGTGCCCGACGACGCGGCCGTGGCCGAGCACGCCGTCAAGTTGACCGCGAAGACGAGCAAAGGCGCGCCGGCGACTGCCGAGTTCAAGGTGAAAGTGGACAAGAAGTAACCTGACTTCTCGGCACTCTGGGCGGGGCGGATCGAGACCCGATCCGCCCCGCCTTTTCGTGTTCACACGGCCGTTACGAGCCACCTTGGATGAGCGGAGTGGCCACCCGAGGGCTTTTCTCCGCCTCCGGCCCGCGTGGGGCGACCGCGGGTTCCTCACGCGGGCGAACGGTCAGGTTCCGCCCGGTCCGCGCGCCTTGTTTCTCCCCACCTTTCAGGCCCGGCGGCACGTCCCGCCACGCCGTCCCCTCCCGCGACTGTTCGACCACCACCTTCCCATTCGGGTCCTTCGGCGGGGTGGCCACGGCATGGGTCGCGTCCCCTTTCTGGCCGTACTTGTAGCCGGCGTTGAACAGTTTGGTCATCTCCTCGGGCACGAACTCGGTGGCCGACTTCGGCACGTCCTCGTCGTCCGGGATGGCGGCCACGCGCAGGTTCATGCCCGTCAGCAGGCAGTAGTTGTACATGCGGTAGAGGTCGCCGCGGGTGACGGAGTAGAGCAGGGTGCCGGACGCGCTGAGGGCGAGGGGGAAGGTGCGGACGCGGACGGCGGCGGGGGC
>JANNDF010000536.1:0-1478 GCA_031387445.1 Planctomycetia bacterium | reverse complement strand
CGTCCTTCTCGTCGGCGATGACGGCGGGGACGGCCAGCGGGGCGTCCTTGGTGATGTCGCGGGCGTCGTCGAGAGCCGCTTGCGCGTCCGGCTTGCCGAGCGCGATGCTGGCCACCGTCTTCTCGGCCGTCGTCTTGTCCGACGCCCAGATGGCGGCGAACTTGGTCTGGTCCATCTTGCCCTGGGCGGTGAGCCAGAAGCTCACCTTGCCCTTGGCCGTGTCGGCGTCCATCGCCCGCAGGGTGCCGAACGACACCAGCGACGGGTCGGGCAGCTTGGCCCCACCCTTCTCCGGCTCGGCGGCCGACGCGCACACGACCGATCCGGCGGCGATCGCGACCGTCGCGATCCATTTCCGCAGTGTCACGGTGAGCCTCCTCAAACTGAGGGTGGGTTCGGCGTCCCGAACCGGGTCGCCACCGGGATAAGAAGACCGGCAAAGATGGTTCTAACTCACCCGTGGGCGATTAGCCAGTGAGAAAGGGGTGAGGCGAGGCGGTTGAAACAAGCCCGTTACATTTGCCGGCGGGCGTGGCGAGTGTGTCCGGGGGAAACGAAACCGCCCCGGCGGGGTGTGCCGGGGCGGTCGCGGTTGATCGGGTGACCGAGTTACTTGCTGCTGTTCTGGAGGGCCTTGAAGTACTCTTCCACGTACGGCTTGTACTTGGCCGGGGCGTCGGCCACCATCTTCTGAGCGATCTTGATCCGCTCCGAATCCGGCAGGGTGCCCCACACCTCCGCGATCCGCTTCAACTCCTTCTCGTCCACCTTGCCGTTCGCCGGCCCGGTGTTCGGCAGACTGCTGCTGGCCGCAGGGCCGCTCGGATTCAGGCCGCCCGCTTGTCCCGGCTGACCGCCGGACGGGCAACCACCACCGTTTCAAGACCCGCCCTTGGCCTTCTCTTCCAGCTCCTTGATCTTCTCATCCAGGCGGAAGATGATCCGCTTCTGGATGTCCTGGGTGGTCTGACCACCCCGCGCCAGATCGAGCCGGCGGCCGCTCGAGTCCATCAGCTTGCCGATGTTGCTCAGGTCCTTCTCGTCCTTCGACCAGTTCTGCAGGTCGAAGAACATGAGGGTCGCCACCATCTTGTACCGGTCCGGGGCGTCCGTCACGTCGTCCAGCAGGCGGACGAGCGAGGCGACGGCGTCCACCTTGCGGGCCTTCTTGTACCCGGCCACGCTGTGCTCGGCGACGGCCTTGAAGAACAGGAAGGCGGACGGGTCGACCACGTCCTCGCTCTTGGCGTCGGCCACCGCCAGCAGGGCCTCCTCGTACACCTTCTTGCCGGCCAGGGCCCGCGCGTAGGCGGCGCCCAGGTTGGCCTTCACGAACGCGTCCTTCTCGTCGGCGATGACGGCGGGGACGGCCAGCGGGGCGTCCTTGGTGATGTCGCGGGCGTCGTCGAGAGCCGCTTGCGCGTCCGGCTTGCCGAGCGCGATGCTGGCCACCGTCTTCTCGGCCGTCGTCTTGTCCG
>JANNDF010000535.1:0-2104 GCA_031387445.1 Planctomycetia bacterium | reverse complement strand
GAGGCATTTAACCCCCGGCATGACTGCCGGGGTTCACCACCGGATTGGCGATGCCCACCTACGCGGAATATCTGAACATCGACCCGCTGCTGCGACTGCAATCGCCCGGCGGCGAGCACGACGAGCTGCTGTTCATCGTCGTCCACCAGACGTACGAACTCTGGTTCAAGCAGATCCTGCACGAACTCGACCACATGCGAGCGCTGCTGGCCGCCGACGACCTGCCGCGGGCCGGGCACGCCATGAAGCGGGTGCTCACCATTCTGAAGGTGCTGGTCGCCCAGGTGGACATCCTCGAAACGATGACCCCGCTGGAGTTCCTCGGCTTCCGCGAGCGGCTGGGGGCGGGCAGCGGGTTCCAGTCGGCGCAGTTCCGCGAGATCGAGTTCGTGCTCGGGCACAAGCGGCCGGCGGCGTTCGAGCAGTTCCCGCCGGGGTCGGACGCACGCACGCGGTTGGAGCGCCGATTCGGTGAACCGGGGCTGTGGGACTGGTTCGTCCACTTCCTCGCCGGCCGCAAGTTCGCCGTGCCGACTGATGTGTTGCAACGTGACGTGACGCAGCCGCCCGCCCCTTCGCCCGAGTTGCAACGCACGCTGGTGTCCGTCTACCGCACCGACCCGGCCGTGGCCGCGCTATGCGAACGGCTGGTGGACCTGGACGAAGGCGTGCAGGAGTGGCGATACCGGCACGTGAAGATGGTGGAGCGGACCATCGGCACGAAGCCGGGCACCGGCGGATCGCCCGGCGCCGAGTACCTGCGGACGACGCTCCTGCGGCCGGTGTTCCCCGACCTGTGGGCCATCCGCACGGAGTTCTGATGCTCCCCACCGACCTCCACCACCGGCCGAACGCGCTCGCCGCCGACTACTCGCACTTCCGTGTCGGCGAGCGGTTGCTGCTCACCGGGCACTCGCACCAGGCGTGGCCGGACCTCGGGTTCGCCGCCGTGCAACAGTGCTGGCTCGACGCCGCCGAGTTCGTGGACGACAAGTGGGGCCGCGTGTTCGAGAAGCACGAAGCGGTGTGCCGCGGGTACACCCGGCTGTTGAACGAACCCGACGCGGCGATTGCACTTGGTGCGAACACGCTCGAACTGGTCGCACGGTTCGTGTCGGCACTTCCGTTGAAGGATCGCCCGCGATTGGTGTCCACCGACGGCGAGTTCCACACCGTTCGCCGGTTGCTGGATCGGATGAGCGAAGACGGCATCGAAGTCGTGAAGTTGCCGGCGTCACCCGTCGAAACACTCGCCGAGCGGCTGGCGAACGCGGTGGATGATCGCACGGCGGCGGTGTTCTGTTCGACGGTCCTGTTCCAGTCCGCCCGCATCGTGCCGGGGTTGCCGCACCTCGCCGAAGCGTGTGCGAAGCACGGCACAGAATTGCTGCTGGACGCGTACCACCACCTGAACGCGGTGGCGTTCGACCCGACCGGGCTGGAGCGGGCGTACATCGTCGGCGGCGGGTACAAGTACTGCCAACTCGGTGAAGGGGCGTGCTTCCTGCGGTTGCCGCCGGGGTGCGAACTCCGACCGGTCACGACCGGGTGGTTCACCGAGTTCGGCGAGCTGTCGGCGGGGCCGCGGGGCGGTGTGGGCTACGGTGTCGGCGGGATGCGGTTCATCGGGGCGACGTTCGACCCGACGAGCGTGTACCGGGCGGCGGCGGTGTTCGACTTCTTCCGCGACCGCGGATTGACACCGGAGCTCTTGCGAACGGTGAGCCAGCATCAGGTGGGGTTGCTGGCCGTACGGTTCGATGCGCTGGGGCTGAACCCGGCGGTCATTCGTCGTGACACCGCGGTGTCACCGGATCAGGTCGGCGGGTTCCTGGTGCTGGACTCGCCGCACGCGGCGGAGGTCAGCAGGCGGTTGAAGGCGACCGGCGTCAGCACCGACTCACGCGGCACGGCGTTGCGGTTGGGGCCGGCCCCGTACCTGTGCGACGAGCAACTTGAAGACGCGATGGCGAAGGTAGGAGAGGTGTGCCGCGGGTTTGGCGGGTGATTGTGGCTGTGGTGGAAGACGAGCCACCCCACCTCTCCCCTGCGGAGCGGGGGAGAGGTCGCCGGACCGAGCGGAGCGAGGGCGGCGGGTGAGGGG
>JANNDF010000533.1:0-15012 GCA_031387445.1 Planctomycetia bacterium | reverse complement strand
GTGCCGCCCGGCAGGCGGCACCTACTTTTCTTCCCACCACGCATCGGCCAGGCCGAACGAGAGCGTCATTCCTGCCCCGCCGGGTGAACTCAGCACATGACAGCCGGGTTGCGGCTCGGCGGTGAACTGTGTGACCGTCGGGTGCTTGGCGTACACCCCGTGCCAGCGGCGGGCGACGGTCGGGTCGGGCAGGCGGAGCATCTGCACCAGGTAGTCGAGGATCAGTCGGTCGATGCGCGGGCTGTCGAACGGCGACATGTCGGCGTCGTACTCGTGCGAGTCGCCGATCACCACCTCGCCCAACTCGTTCTGCGACGCCATGACGTGAACGCCGTACTTCACATGCTCGGGCATGGTGGCGGCGAACCGCTTCTTCAACTCCGGCAGCGTGCGACACACCTCGAACGCCTTGTAGTGCGCGAGCGTCAGCCCGCCGGCCAGGTGCGGCCCCATCCGCCAGCCGTTCGGCTGTGGGCCGGTCGCCAGCATTTGCAACTTGCACCGCCGCAGGCCGCTCGCCGCGAACAGGGCCGGGAAGAGCGTCTCGAAGTCGGCCCCGCCGCACACCAGGACCGTTTCGGCCGTCCACCGCTCGCCGCTCGCGGTGTGAACGGTCGGCATGTCGATGGCGGTGACGGCGGTGTTGAAGTGGAATCGCACGCCGAGGGTGTCGGCCAGGACGCGGGGCAACCGCGCGACCGCCTGCCGCGGGTCGACGACACACTCGGTCGGGCTGTGTAGCACGGCCTTCAGGCCGGCCGGGTTCAGGTGGGGGAAGCGCTCGACCGCCACACTCGGCGGCAACAGTTCGCACGCCACGCCCAGCCCCGGAGCCGCCGCCGCGAACTCTTCGAGCACCGCCCGCTCGTCGTCCACGTACACCGCGTGAACCGACCCGCACTCCTCCACCCACACGCCGGCGGCCTTCAGTTCCAGCCACCGCCGGCGGCTGCTCATGGCCGTGTGATACAGACCGCCGGCCGGCTGGCCGATGGGCCACACCATGCCGAAGTTCCGCACCGAAGCCATCTCCGCCCGCCGCCCCCGCTCGAACACCACCACCGACCGGCCGCGGCGGGCCGCCGCCCACGCCCACGCCAGTCCGACGATCCCCGCCCCCACCACGGCCACGTCTGCGGTCCGGTTCATCGGCAATCGTCTCCCGGTGGCTGAAGTCGGTGCCGCTCGGCCCGCGGCATCTGCTATTACTCGCCCGCCGTGCTCGCCCTTACGATCAGCGTGCTCGGCACCACCACCTTCACCGGCGGGCGGGTGGGGTTGTCCAGTCGGAACCGCATCATCCGCAGGGCGAGGTCGGCCATCGCCTCGCCGGGGTAGTCGTAGGTGGTGAGGGGGATGCTGAATTCGGCGGCGATGGGCAGGTTGTCGAACCCGATCACGCCCACGTCCTTCGGCACCCGCACCCGCCGCTGGAGCAACTCCACGATCACCCCGATGGCGGAGTAGTCCTGATAACAGACGACGCCGTCGAGTTTGTGCTTCACGATTTCGTCGGCGACGGCGGCGTACGCCTCGCGGGTGGGCAGGTCGGCCGGCTGCCGCAGCACCACCGGCACCGGGGCCGGCTTGCGGGCGAAGGTGCCGAACTGGGCGTCGTGGACGGCGTGCAGGTAGCCGGCCACGCGGTCATTGTGGCTGGTGGTGGGCGAGGCCACCACGATGCCCACCCGCTTCCGGCCGGTGGCGTACAGGTGCTCGACGCACTCGCGGGCGGCGGTCACGTCGTCGATGGCCACCAGGTCCAGTCCGCTCGCCGTCCGCCCGCGGATGCCGCGCTCCAGCAAAACCGTCGTCAGCCCGGCCTGCTTGCACCCCTCCACGAAGTGGGCGTCGGCCGCCGCCTCCTCCTCGCTCACCCGCGAGGGCAGCAGGAACACCCCCTTCACACCGTCGGCCACCGCCTTCACCGCCGCCGCTTTCGCCTCTTCGACGGTAATCTTCGGCGTGACGGCGAAGGCGTCGAACTCCAGGTGCATGGGCGTGCGGCGGGCGGCCGCCAGGAACCCGGCCTGGGCGACGGAGAACGTCTCCCGCTGGGCGGCACCGGGGGTGAGCCGCAGACACACGGCCCAGCGGTCGGCCGTCGGGGGGGGGATGCGGTAGCAGCCCGACCGCTCGATGGTCTGGATCAGCCCCTTGTCGCGGAGCACCTGGAGCGCCCGCGAGGCGGTGACGACGGACACCGCGTACTGGAGGGCGATGCCGCGGACGCTCGGCATCTTGCCGCCGTCCCACGCGCCGGTGCGCAGCTCGGCCTCGATGCGGGCGGCCACGCGGAGGTATTTGGAACTGAGGGTGTGCGGCATGGGGGAGCGATCAGGTGTGGGAGAGGGTAGAGAGTGACACAGTTTCGGGCCACTGTGCTAGACGCCGTGTAACGGACTGATGAGAAACACCGCCGCACAAAGTCGCATAAAATGTAGGGTCTACCCAAAGGAATGAAAGTTGAGCGAATCCGACGGGCGGGAGGCGTTCCACGCGGCCATCTGGCAGTCGCCCGACGACGACCTGCCGCGGTTGGTGTACGCCGACTGGCTGGACGAGCGGAACGAGCACGACGCGGCAGCATTCCTGCGGCTGCTGTGCGCCGTCCGCACCTGCCCGCCGGACGTGGACCGGTTGCGCCCGCTCGTCGCCGACTTCCGCCGCGCGATGGCGAAGGTGCCGCTGACGTGGATCGAAGACGTCTGCCCCATCCCGCCGGCGGTCGTGGTGGGAGCGTGGGTGGATCTGGACCACGAGGCGAATCGGGAGGTGTTGGACTTCATCCGTCATCGTCGAAAGGAGTGGCAGTGGATTCAGACAGTCGGAGACGGACTCTTTCTCCGGCCTGCTCACTACGTCCCAAACGAGTTGCCGTACATCGAATTGATTTGGTCCGGTCTGCTCCCGTTGTTGTCCCCGGTCGCATCGTGTGTCATCGACAAAGTTCCGGTCATGATCGACGTGTGGAGTGGTGTCATCATGGCCGTTGCTGAGGAATACGAGTGGTGTCGTGTTCGAAATCCGGCGGCAAATTTCGATGAGTGGGACATTCTGACAGGTCAGTATGATCCGGACTCCACGTACCCGTTCGATCTCACTGAGGAGCGGGTGCGCGCGGCACTCGCCGAGTTCGATCCGGCGAACCGGCCGGGGTGACGGTCACGGCTTCGGCGGACGGTTCACGCGGACGAGTTGCCCGGCCATCGACGGCAAAGCGGACACGGCGGCGTCGAAACTAGCGGCGAGGGCGGGGTAGTCCAAATCCTCTTTGCAGGCAACGATGCCGGCGTGGGCCGGGGTTGTGCGGTGCAGGCGGAAGTAGTCCGTGCGGTCGTGGGTGAGAACCGCCCGGCCGAGGGAGGTGGCACGGGCGAGCACATCCTTATCGGGGATTCCGAACCCTGCCCGCCCGTCGTCTTGCGCCGTGAGAACGTCGTGACCGAGCGCGCGGAGTACCACGACGGTCGGGAATGGGAAGTTCTCGTCGGAGTAGAGCGCGGCCATCGTCTACTCCTCGTCGTTCTCTCGGATGTCGGCGGCGATCTCCTCGGCATGGTCGGCGGCGTACCGCCACGCGGCGGCAAGTTCGTCCGGCGTCAACTGTGGCTGATACTGTCCCGCGATCTGCTCGTCTGTTCCGCCGAGATTCCGGTACTCCACCAGCGACCACACGGCGATCCGCCGGTTGCCGACTCGCGCCCGCCCTCCGCACACGCCGGGCGTCTTACGGATGAGCGGTTCCATGCCGGTCCGGGGGGCGACCTCCACGCGGGTGCCATCGGCCAGCGGCGGGCTGCCGGGGTCGAGCACGATCACCCCGTTCTGAACGGTGCCTTCCAGACTCATCGCGTACCCTCCACGCACTTTCCTACAGTTTACCCGACGGCCGGGGTGCGGTTGAAACATCACCCGGTCACTGCGTTCCCGGTTCCAGAGATGCCCTCGACCTTCCGCAAGTTGCTCGAACTGATCCGCTTCAGCCACACCGTGTTCGCGCTGCCGTTCGCCTTCCTGAGTGCGGCGCTGGCGTGGCGGGCGGAGGGTGTGTTCCGCTGGCTCGATTGCGTCGGCATCGTGCTGTGCATGGTGTTCGCCCGCTCCGCGGCGATGGCGTTCAACCGGCTGGTGGACCGCAAGTATGACGCGGCCAACCCCCGCACGGCCGGCCGCCACCTGCCCGCCGGCACGCTGCGGGTTACCACCGTGGTGCTGTTCACGGTGCTCACGTCGGCCGGGTTCCTGGCGTCCACGCTCATCTTCTACTTCCGCGAACCGAGCAACCCGTGGCCGTTCTATCTCGGCGTGCCGGTGTTGCTGTTCGTGCTGGCGTACTCGCTCACGAAGCGGTTCACCAGTCTGGCGCACTTCTGGCTCGGCGCGTCGCTCATGCTCGCCCCGGTCGCCGCGTGGATCGCCGTGCGGGGGCTGACCGACATGGCCACGCCGTTGTTGCTCGGCGGGGCGGTGCTGTTCTGGGTGAGCGGGTTCGACATTCTCTATGCGTGCCAGGACGCCGACTTCGACAAGAAGGCCGGCCTGAACAGCGTGCCGGCGAGGGTGGGCGTGCGAAATGCGTTGCGGATCGCCGCCGGGTGTCACGCGGTCATGTTCCTGCTGCTGTGCCTGCTGCCGCTGGCGAACGAGCACCTGCGGTGGGTGTACGGCATCGGGCTGGTGGCCGTGGGCGGGCTGCTGGTGTACGAACACCGACTGGTGAAGGCGGACGACCTGACCCGCGTGAACGCCGCCTTCTTCCAGGTGAACGGGGTGATTAGTTTTGGGTTATTCTTCGTTGTTTTGATTCAGCTTGCTCTCGGGGCGATGTGACAAGGACCAACAGAACGGAACACGGATCAAGAGGATGAAAGCAAGGATGACACGGATCAGAAGAAATCAATGTTCTGTTCTGATCCTCTTCATCCCTGCTTGTTCCGTGTCATCCGTGTTCCGTTCTGTTGGTCCTTGTCACCTACACTACCCCTCATGCTCACGCGCTTCGCCGCTGCCGCTCTGCCGCCCGACCCGCAGGCGCTGCAACTGCTGTTCTTCGACCCGCCGGCGCTCGACGCCGATGCGATCACCGCGTTCCTCCGCCCGCAGTTGCCCAACGCCGTGTGCGAACTCGCGCCCGCCCCGCCCGGTGTGGTGAACGCCGACGGCCCACCGGCATCCGTCGTCGGACTGGTCACGTTCGGCGAACACGTCATCAAGTTGATCCACTTCGACGCCCCGATGCCGTACGGCCCGGTGGAGGCGTGCGTCGGCCCGGCGATGATCCCCCCGCCGATGAAGGTCGATTCCAAACAGCACAAGGCCCACACGCTGCTGTTCCACGCCGGCGGCGGGGCCGATGCGCTCGAACGGTTCGTGGCGCTGTGCGCCGTCGCCGGGGCGCTCGCCCGGTTCGACGCGATTGTGGTGATGAACGAAGAGGCCCGTGCCGCCGTGCCCGCCTTCGACCTGATCCCCGACGATGGCGAGGACGTGCTGAACACGTATCGCACGCTGCCCATCCCCTACCTGCTCGGCGGGTTTCTGAAGATGGATGCGGGGGACGGCGGGCCGTGGGTGCGGACGTTCGCCAACCACCGATTGAACCTGCCGAATCTGGCGCGACACCTGACCGGCCACGACCAGACCGCCGACACGTTCCAACTGTTCGCTGGGATGCTCGGCTACCTGAAGGCGATGGGCGAGACGTTCACCGCCGGCGACACGGTGGACCTGGGCGACGGGCCGAAGTTGCACCTGCGGGAGCCGACTGAGGCCGAGTGGTGGTTGGATGGGGAGGGGGTGCTGGTGGTGGAATAAATTCCGCCGCAACGCCTGTTGCATTTCGTCGCCGGTGTGCTTCAATGCTCCGCACTTCCCGCACGGGAGTCGGCGATGGCCCGCGGACACAACACCCCGGACTTCTCGGCCGCGTGGCAGGCGGCGCGGGCACAATTCGCCGCCGGCGAATCCCGTTTTGTTGACACCATTCGCGGCATCGCCGACCCGGACGCGCTCGGCGCGTTCGCCCGCGAGTGGTACGCCGACCCCCGCCCCGAAGCCCGGTTGCTGCTCTTCCGCTACCTGTCGTACCCGCTGAACGCCCTGCGACACGAGCCGCTCGTCAAACGCCTCTTCAAGCTGGCCGACGTGGGCGGTGACGCCGAGACGATGGCCCACTTCGTGGCCGCCCTCGACCGCGTCGTGCGGCGGCGGATCAGGACGAAGAAGAAATACACCTACGAGAACGAGCGGGGCTGGGGCCGCGAGGTGCGGGTGACGGAGGAAGAAGTACAGGTCGATGTGTTCAACGAGACGCCGCGGGAAGACTGGCAGATTCAGCACATAATCAGCCCGCAGGGCCAGTATTTCCGCGACCGGGTGAACCTATTCCGCGAGCAACTAAACCTGCCGAACTGTCGCCTGTTCAGCGCGAAGACGCGGAACTACCTCCGGCGGCGGGCGTGGCGGTTCTTCCGCCTGCTCGGCAGGAAGTCGCCGGACAAGTACGTGTCGGCGGTGTGTGTCGCGCTCAAGTTGTACACCGACGACGACACCGCGGACGGCCTCGGTCTGCTCGCCAACTGGGGGCTGGTTCACACGCTGTTCCACTTCTCGCCGGCGCTCGTCTCGAAGCCGAGCGGGTGGGTGCTGGCACCGGGCAAGACTCTCCGCGACCTGACGCCCGAGCCGTACCACAACAACCTGTGGAAGCAGCAGCCCGAGGCGGTGCTCGATCTGCTCACCAGTGCCAAAGCTCGCACCGTGCGGCAGTGGGCGATGCGGTGGCTGGCGAAGGAGTCGCCCGAGACGCTGGACAAACTGCCGCTCGACACGCTGCTCGACTGGCTGAAGGCGAAGGACGCGGACCTGGCCGAGTTCGCAGCGGGGCGGTTGCGAACGAAGACCGGCCTCGAAAGCGCGCCGCTCGAACGGTGGCTGGCCATTCTTGATGGTGCCCCGGCGGACGCGCTCGACGTGGTGTGTGAGTTGATCGGCCGGAACGTGAGCGGGGAGAAACTGAGCCTGTTCGAAGCCGTGCGGTTCGCCAAGATGCGGGCGACCCCGGTGGCGAAGCTCGGCCAGCAGTGGCTTCGCGGGAAGGTGCCGACTTCGGGTGCCCAGGTCGAAGCGGTGTTGTCGCTGCGAGACGCCCAGGCTCAACCGCTTCGCCCGGAGTTGTGCCGGTGGGCCGCGACGACGCTCAGCGGTGTCGAGAGCTTCAAACCCGACTGGGTGATGGAGTTCCTGGACAGCCGGTACGAAGATGTGCGAACCGTCGGCCTCGAATGGCTGGACACGGAGCAGCGGGCGAAGGACGCCCCGAGCGTGTGGCAGCGGATGCTTGAGTCGCCCTACGACAACATCCGGTTGCCGATGGTCGACCGCCTGGACGCGATCCGTGAGGCGGGTGCCGACGACGACATCTACCGGCCCGAGTTGGTGCGGCTCTTGTGGGCGACGGTGCTGCTGAACGTCCACCGCGGCGGGCGGCAGAAGGGCATCGTGGTGCGGCAGATTTGCGACCGGCTGACCCGCAAGCCGGACGAAAGCAAACACCTTCTGCCGATCCTGGCGGTGGCCGTGCGGAGTACGCGGGGGATCGAGTTCCGCACCGGGCTGACGGCCGTGGTGCGGTTGCAGGAGACGAAACCGGAACTGATCGGGGCGATCGAGAAGGCGTTCCCGGAGTTGAAACGCGAAGCGTTGATCTAAATGTACTCCGCACTCTCCGAGTGCGGTTCGGAACAGACCGCACTCGGAGAGTGCGGAGTACATTCACGAACCTGGAGGGGTGTCGCAGAGCGCCGAGCCTAACAACTGCTGTGGCGTTCCGCCACGGTTGCACTTGCTCTCGCGTTGCGACCCCGAGGCCGTTTTTCTTGGTGCACCCCGGGGTCGATCCCGGGTTGGTCTGAGACAACCGAAGTTTCTACCCGGGAGCGACCCCGGGGTGCTCGGTGAACGTCCTCGGTCGGGACGGTGACGTCGGTGCCGAGCGGCACCCCTCCTTGTTGACTTGACCCTCTCTCCCCTTGTGGGAGAGGGTTTTCGACCCCGAAGGGGTCGTTCTCACAGCCCAGGGCGAGCGAGCGGAGCGAGTGACGCCCTGGGTATCGGAGGGAGTGTGATTCGACCCTGAAGGGGTCGTTCATGCTGAAGGTGAACGACCCCTTCAGGGTCGAAGAACAGACGGCCCCTAAACCCAGGGCGTCGCTTCGCTCGCCCTGGGCTGTGGGAACGACCCCTTCGGGGTCGAGAACAACCCCGCCACCGGACATGACCATGCAGCTCGCCGTCGCGTACCGCGGACGCTCGGAAGTGACTCGCTCGGCGAAGTCGCTGGCGGTGTCGCTCGCCCCGAACCTGCGACGCGACAAGGTCGGGTTCGTCGGCGTGCTGCGTGATCCGGTTCGCTTCCGCGAGGCGGTGTGCGCCCTGCACGATGTCGTCGTGTCCAACCTGAAGTTCACCCCGAAGGACCGCTCCGCGCACGATGCGTACCTGGCCGACCAGCGGAAGCGGGAAGCGGCGATTCGCAGCGGTGTGTTCCAAGCGAAGAAAAAGGAACTGCTCGCGGGTGTCGTCGAGCCGATCACCGCCGAGTTTCAGAAGCACTTCGACCGCGAGCGGCTGAAATACTGGGGCACCCGCGACCGTTACTCCAGCCACGTTCGCAACACCGACTGGGAACTGTGGCGGGCGCTGGTGCCGTGCGACCCGGTCGTCACCGTCGCCCCCGACGTGCTGTTCTTCGAGTGCTTCAGCAAGGACGAGTCGAGTTACGGCTGCCTGACCGTCGGCCGCGACAGTTTCCAAAGTGAAGAGGCGGTCAGCCTCGGCACCACGAACGTCGATTATTCGTGGGCGCTGTACGACCACTTCCAGGAGCTTCGCAGCTACCGCGAGACGCGGTTCCGTGTTGACCCACAAGGCTTCGAGGTGCAAACCGGGCCCGAAGACCCCGGCCACCGCGAGGAGAAGATCGACCTGCCCCCGTCGTGGCTCCGCGGGTTCATGATGATCCAATCGGCGATGGCGATGCCGATGCGGAAGGTGCCGATCTCCCGCGAGGGGCTGTACGGCATCCTGGCGTTCCTGAAGCGGAACCGGGCGAAGAAGTCCCCGCGGGCGGTGCGGTTCGAGCTGACGCCGGGCAAGGGTGTGAGCGTGGTGCTGGAGCCGTTCGAGAAGCGGATCGACATGCCGACAGCAGTGTACAAGGGGGCGGAACCGGAGACGATCCGCGTGTGGGGCCGCGACCGACTGATGCTGCTCTATCGCCTGTTGCCGCTCGCCGACGGTGCCGACGTGTACCTGCTCGGAACGGGTTTGCCCTGCTTCTGGGTGGTGCGGATGGGGGACATGCGGCTGACACTCGGGCTGAGCGGGTGGACGGCGAACGACTGGACGAGCGGCGGGTCGGCGCTCGATCAGTTGCTCCCGCCCGTCGAGCCGAGCTTCAGCCTGATGGGCGACATCGCCAGCGCGTTTCACACCACCCCGCGGCTGACGTTCCAGCAACTGCAAACGAAGACCGGGGCGGCACCGGGGTTCGTGCAGGCCGGGTTGAATAAGCTCGCCGGCTACGGGCAACTCATCCACGACCTGGGCGACGGCGTGTTCCGCTGGCGGTCGATCATGCCGGTGGCGGTGGGGGCCGATCAACTCGGGGCGAGCAACCCGGAGACGGAAGCAGCCAAGCGGATCACCGTCGGCAGCGTGAAGGTGGCGTCCGACGCGAAGAACGAGAAGGGCCAGCGCGAACTGAAAGCGACGGTGGAGAAGCACGACGTGGAGTTGACCCTCGACGCCGACGGCAAGATGGTGAAGGCGAAGTGCGGGTGCGGCTTCTTCTTCACCGGCGGGCTGCGAAAAGGCCCGTGCCGCCACCTACAAGCGTTGCGGACTCGAGTGACCAACCCGGCCGGCATGCCGAAGGATTTGACGAGTTGGTACGAGCGGTACTTCCGCGGCTGGAATTGAGAGGAGGATTTCACCGCCGAGGGCACATGAGGGCACGAGAGGAAGACAGAAGAGATTTCACCGCCGAGGGCGCAGAGGGAAACAACGAGAGATGAACCGCCCGTCGATCTCCCCCCTCTTCCGTCTTCTCTGCGCCCTCTGCGCCCTCGGCGGTGAAATCTCTTCTCATGTGTTCTCATGTGCCCTCGGCGGTGAATCCTGTCTTTGTTGGACTTCATCATGAGTGACAGCCCGCCGCCCGCCTACGACTCCGGCGACTTCCTGCCCGTGTCGCGGAAGGACGTGCTCGACGCCGCCGGCAACTCGCGGGCGCTCCGCAACGCCTGGGTCGGCCGGCGGGATCGCATCCCCGACGGCGCCGACCCCGCTACCCGGATGATCGACCGGCAGATGGTGGCACAGGGGTTCATCACCCCGGAGGAGTTGGCCGAGATCCACACCGCCGGGGCGGAGTACGACCGCAAGAAGCCGCTGCACGAACAGATTCAGACGCAGGCGGCGAAGGCGGGTGCGGCGGCGGTGGAGGCGGACAAGGCGGAGCGTGCCCGCATCAAGGCGGAGAAGAAGGCGGCGGCGGTCGAGCGGGAGAAGAAGCGGCGCGAGGGCGTCGCCCACCGCAAAGCCACCGACATCATCTTCCTGGGCCGCGGCGTGTCCGGGCTGATGATCGATCGACTTTCGGACACCGCGAAGTTAGAGGCTCTTTCACTGCCGGTGATGCACTCTCCGGCGGATGTGGCGAAGGCGTTGAACGTCTCCATCCCACAACTCAAGTGGCTGGCGTTCCACTCGGAGGTGGTGAAGCGGACGCACTACGTCCGCTTCGCGGTGAAGAAGCGATCCGGCGGGGAGCGGGTGCTGTCCTCACCGCACAAGAAGCTGAAGGCGATTCAGCGGTGGCTTCTCGCCGAGGTGCTGAGCAAGGTCCCGCTCGAAGACCCGGCTCACGGGTTCGTCCCCACTCGCAGCATCGTCACGAACGCCACCCCGCACGTCGGTCAGCAGTTCGTCGTCAACCTGGATTTGAAGGACTTCTTCCCGAGCATCGGGTTCAAGCGGGTGCGGCACGCCTTCCGCCGGGTGGGGTACGGCGGGGCGGTCAGCACCGTCTTCGCGCTGCTGTGCACCGAGTGCCCGCGGCAGCCGGTCACGTTCAACGGCGAGCGATACGAAGTGGCGACCGGCCCGCTCGGGTTGCCGCAAGGTGCCCCCACCAGCCCGGCGCTGTCGAACCTCGTGTGTCGCAAGATGGACAAACGGCTGGCCGGGTTCGCCAAGAAGATGGGGCTGAACTACACCCGGTACGCCGACGACCTGACGTTCAGCGGGCCGGCGGAGTTGGCCCCCCGCATCGGGTACATCCTGGCCAAAGTCCGGCACGTGGCGGCGGAGGAGGGGTTCACGGTCAACGAGAAGAAGACCCGCGTGATGCGACAAAGCCGGGCGATGGAAGTGACCGGCGTGGTGGTGAACGAGAAGCCGAGCGTCTGCCGCGAGGAGCTGCGACGCCTGCGGGCCATCCTGCACCGGGCGAAGACGGAAGGCCTCGACAGGCAGAACCGCGAGGAGTTACCACACTTTCGGGCGTGGTTGGAAGGGAAAATCGCGTTCGTGAGTATGGTGAGGCCCGACACCGGCGCGAAGCTGCGGGCGGCGCTGGCGGCACTCGCCTGACCACCGTTCGCCCCGTGTGCTACAAAGAAGGGTTGCCTGAACAGGTCCGACCCCCCTTGAGCCGCCGATGACACCCGCCCCCACCGTCAGCCCGCCGCACGCCCGGTGGGTCGGTCCGGGCGTGTTCGCGGTGCTGCTGGCGGTCGGACTGGCGGTCGGGCTGGTCGGCGTGAACGACACCGGCCCTCTCTGGCCGGACGCCCCGCGGTACGCCAACGCCGGCAGCATGATCCACGACTGGCTGCCGTCCGGCCGACTGGCCGACCCGCTCGGCTTCGCCCAGGACAACTACTCCCGCTACCCGGCCTTCAGCATCCCGTACCACCCGCCCGGCTACCCGGCCGTGCTCGGCGTCTGGTTCACCCTGTTCGGCGAGTCGTACCTGTCGGCCCGGTGGTTCGTCGCCCTCTGCTGGGGGCTGGCCGGGTGGCTGTTCTACCGCCTCGTGCGGCACCTCGGGGCGACCCGACTCGGCGGGCTGGCCGCCGGGTTGCTGCTGCTCACCACCCCGCCGCTGGCCGTGTGGGCGCGGGACACCATGTCGGACGTGCCAAGTCTGGTGCCGCTGTTCGCCGCGGCCGTCTGCTGGGTGCGGTGGCTGGCCCGCGGGCGGTGGTACGACGCGGTCGGGGCGGCGGTGCTGGTCGAAGTGGCCTTCTTCTTCCGGGTGACGACGGCGGGGGTGCTGCCGGGGTTGCTGCTGTTCGGCCTGCTGTCGGGGCAAATCCGCGGCTGGCGGCGGCTGCTCGGCGTGGGCGTGTTCTGCCTGCTCTACCTGGGGCTGAACGTGCTGTGGGTGAAGTTCGCGGCGAAGTACGCCAGCTACGAGATGGCGGCCGACGGCAAGGGCGGGTGGTCGGCCGACGGGGTGGTGGCGTTCTTCCGCGAGTGCGGGATCGGGGCGTTCATGTGCGGGTCGGCGGCGGTGGCGGCGGCCGGGTTGGCGGCGGCCTGGCAGGTTCCCGCCCATCGCCGGCAGGTGGTCTTCTGGCTCTGCTGGGGCGGCAGTTACCTGCTGTTCAAAGTGGCGGTGCCCACCTCGCCGGAGGTGCGGCACCTGTTCACCGCCGTCCCCGCGCTGGCCGGCCTGGCGGCGGCGGCGTTCACTCAATTCCCTCGCTGGCGGGTGACGGTCGGGGTGCTCACGGTCGCCGGGTTGGTTGCCAACGTGTGGGGCCTGTGGGCGACGACGACCGCCGGCGTGGTCGGGTTCGAGCCGGTCGCACAGCACCTCGCCCGCTCCGACCGGCCGGGGAACGTGTTGATCGCCTGCTGGGAGGATCAGGACCTGATCTTCCGCTACCGCTCGGCCGACCCCGCCCGCGAGCGGTACATGATCCGCTCCGACCGCACCCTGGCCGTCCGCGCCCCGGACTACGCCAACAAGGCGGACGAGGTGAAGGGCCACACGGCCGAAGACGTGTTCGCCCTCGTCCGCGACGGCAAGGTGGGGTATGTGGTGACGTGGACCCCGTTCGACGGCGCGACCGGCGGCGACAAGCCCGATCTGACCCTCGCCCACACCACCGTCGTCGCCCACCCGGAGCGGTTCCGGCACGTCGGCACCTTCCCCGTCACCGTCGGGTACGTCGCCGGCGTTCACCGCTCGCACAGTGGACATGTGTGGGTGTGGGAGGTGCTCGGCGAGGTGGCGGACGGCCCGCCGGACATCCCGGTGCTGATCCCGACCGCGGGGATGACGTTGCGGCCGTGATCCCTCCCACCTCTCCCCGCTGGGGAGAGGTCGGTTGCGCAGCAACCGGGTGAGGGGTCTGAAGAGCTTTCCTGACCCCTCACCCACCGGGTTCACTGCGTTCACTCCGGCGACCTCTCCCCAACGGGGAGAGGTTGTGGTTGAACCGTTCGGATAGGGCACCCACGCCAGTAGAATGCCCGCTCTCCCCCGGACGCCGCCGCATGACCCCGCTCGCCCCGACCGACCAGACCGTCGTCGAGTTCGACGTCCGCACCGACGAGATGCTGGTGAACATGGGGCCGCAGCACCCGTCCACGCACGGGGTCTTGCGGTTGGAGTTGACCACCGACGGCGAGATGGTGTCCAAAGTCGTCGCCCACCTCGGCTACCTGCACCGCTGCGCGGAGAAGATCGGCGAGAACGTCACGCCCATTCAGTTCATCCCGTACACGGACCGGATGGACTACCTGGCCGCGATGAACATGAACCTGGCGTACTCGCTGGCCATCGAGAAGCTGTGCGGGATGGTGATCCCCGAAAAGGCCCAGGTGTTGCGGGTGCTCATCTGCGAGCTGAACCGCATCGCGTCGCACCTCGTCGGCATGGGGGCGTATGGCCTCGACCTCGGCAGCTTCAGCCCGTTCCTGTACGCCTTCCGCGAGCGGGAGCAAATCCTTGATCTCTTTGAAGACGTGTGTGGCGCTCGCCTGACCTACAGCTACCTGACCATCGGCGGCGCTCACGACGACCTGCCCGCCGGGTGGCTCGACCGCTGCAAGCGGTTCCTCGAATACTTCAAACCTCGCATCCCCGAATACCACGCGCTGCTGACGAACAACCACATCTTCGTGAAGCGGACGGCGAACGTCGGCGTGATGAGCAAAGAGATGGCGATTGCCTACGGGTGCACCGGCCCGGTGCTGCGGGCTTCGCTCGACAAGCGGAACGGCGACCCGGCGTGGGATCTCCGCAAGACCGAGCCGTATTCCGGATACGAAGGGTATGACTTCGAGGTGCCATTGCCGCCGTTCGACGCCGCCCCGCACGGAGCCGTCATCGGCGACTGCTGGCACCGTTTCTATGTCCGCATGATGGAGGTGGTGCAGAGCATCCGCCTGTGCGAGCAGGCGATGGTGAAGTACGCCAAGTTGCAAGCCGAGTGGGAGGCGGTGCAGAAGGAGTTGGGCGAGGAGGCGGCGAAAGACCCGAAGGGGGCTGCGGCCGCGAAGCTGAACGAGTTGGCGAAGACGAAGTATTCGCACCGTGTCGAGCCGCCGCGGACGCTCACCCCCGGCGAGGTGTACGTCGAGACCGAGTGCCCGCGGGGGCAGATGGGTTTCCACATCGTGGGGCGGCCGAACAAGGAGAACGTGCCGCTGCGGGTGCGGGCGCGGTCGGGCTGCTTCGGCAACCTGAGCGTGGTCGAGAAGCTGTGCCGCAACGTGCTCATCGGCGACCTGCCGAGCATCGTCGGCAGCCTCGACATCGTCATGGGCGAGATCGATCGCTAATGTTCCGCCCCGCGGAGCGTGGCGGCAACAATGTCGCCGCCACGCTCCGCGGGGCGGACTTCTTCAAGGAGGATGCGGTATGCGACTGTTCGGAACGCTGGCGGTGGTGGTGCTGTTCGCGGCAGTGGCGGCGGCGGACATACCGCC
>JANNDF010000527.1:0-12573 GCA_031387445.1 Planctomycetia bacterium | reverse complement strand
CCGACCGGCCGCAGGGTGATGCCGAGGGCGGCGTTGCTGATGACCACCCCGTCCTCGTTGGCGTAGATGGTGTCCGACCCGTTCGGCGAGGTGGCCTCGCCGAACGAGGCCAGCCCGGTCGTGCTCGTCCCGAACACCGTGAGCACGTCGCCGGTGTTCGTCGAGAACGGGTCGCCGTTCATCAGGAAGCTGCTGTTCACCCCATCGAAGGAGGTGGTCGTGCCCGCCCCGCTGGCCATTCGCACGAGGCCGGACGCGGCCCCGGTGGGCACGAAGTCGATGCCCGTGCCGGGGTTGGTCGGCGAGCCGATCGCGGTGTTCGACACGTCGAACCAGGACAGGCTGTTGGTGCCGCCGTAGGGCAGCAGGGCGAGCGCCTCCAGGCCGAAGTAGTCGAACGGGATGGCGATCCCGCCCAGCGCCCCGGATTGCAGGCCGGACTGGCTGACCGACATGGCGTCGTCGCCGGCGGTGCCGCCGGCGTACACGGTGTCGTACCCGCCGTTGCCGAAGACCTGATGCCGCTGCACGTTGTTCGTGCTCGCCACCACCTGGTTGGCGACCACCGTCGCCCCGCCGACGTACACGATGTCGTTGCCGGCGGTGCCGCTGAACCCGGCCACGTTGAACCCGCCGCCCCCCTCGTAGGTGACGCTCAGCGGCAGGCTGGTGTCGAACAGGGTGTAGTCGCTGCCCGCACCGGTGGTCAGGTACATGCGGCCGGCACCCAGCCCGGCGAAGAACAGCCGCCCGCCCGCCCCGAACAGGCTGTCGCTAACGCCCGCCCCGACCGAGTTGCCGGTGACGGTGGTGAACGACGCGGTCGGAGTACTGCTGTCGTTCAGGATGATGGCGTCGTTCAAGTCCCCGCCCATGCTGGCGTTGACCAGGTAGTTGACGAACTTGGTGGACCCTCCCGCCCCCAGCGCGTCGGCGTCGACGATCAGGCGGTCGGTGCCGGCCCCGCCGTTCACCGTGACCGTGTGCATGTTGAAGAAGCGGATCCGCTGCGACGGCACGCCGGGGGTGTTGACGATCAGTTGCGAGAAGCCGTTCGGCGCCCACACCGGGTCGGCCATCAGGAAGAAGTCGTCGTTCAGCCCGCTGCCGGTCATGTTGATGGCCGCCCCCGTGCCCTCGCCGGTGAAGACCAGGTTCTCGAACCCGCCGTTCGTGGTGACGTTCAGACTGCCGATGTTGAACACGTTGCTCGAACTGCCCGTGACGGTGAGGCCGGCGGGCACGGAAATCTGGAGGGTGTCGTCGTTGCCGGCCACGTCGATCGCCGTGACGTTGGCGCTGGACGAGCCGGAGAGGAAAACGAGGTCGTTCCCGGAGGCGGTGTTGGTGAAGATGGCCTGCGGGTAGACGCCGGGGGCGAGGATCACCCGGTCGTGGCCCGACCCGGTGCGGAGTTCGAGCGTGCCGCCCGCGAGCAGCCCGGAGTAGGTGAGCGACCCGCACCCGGAGAAGATGGTGTCGCCGGCGGTGGCCCCGACGGTGGTCGAGGTGATCGTCGCCTGGATGTCGGCCGTGGACCCGTTCGCGTTGACGATGAGGGTGTCGCCCACGTCCCCACCCATGTCGACGCCGATCGGGTAGTTGACGAACTTGCCGCTCGACGCGTTGCCAATTTGGACGGTGTCGGCCCCGCCGTTGCCGGTCACCGTGATGCGGTCGAACTGACCGAAGCTGAACCGGCCGATTTGCGTCCCGTTGGCGGTCACGATGACCGAGTTCGGGTCGAGCGCGTCCGGGGCGATGATGATGTTGTCACCGGCCGCGTCGCTGGTGACGGCCAGGGTGATGGTGGTGTTCAGGGTGGGGCGGACGTCGGGGATGCTCCACACCCCACGCCCGAAGGTGGCGGCCGTCAGGCGGTTGCCGGTACTGTCGAACTGCAGTTCGGTGACCACGCTGTTCGGCAGCCCGTTCCCGTACTCCGACCACACGGTGCCGGTTCCACACACGGTCAGCGTGCGGCGGAACACGCCGCCGCGGCCGCCGGCCAGCAGCACCACGTCGCCGGCCGCCCCGATGTTGGCGGTGCCCGGTGTCGGGTCGAACAGGGCGATGGTGCGGATCTGGGTGGTGAGGGCGCCGCCGGACGGCAGGCCGGTGGCCGGGTCGGGCGGGGCCACCAGGCCGGCGGACACCTCCAACCACCCGCTCACGCCGTTGGTGATGTTGGCGATCTCGTACACCTTACCGCCCTGGACGACGAACATGTGCCGGTAGTCGTCCGGGTCGAACTCGATGTCCGTCACCTGCCCGGTGCCCGGGGCGATCTGGTTGAACGTGACGCCGAACTCGCTGCGGAGCCACAACTGACCGGTGTTGGTGCCGACGGCCAGGATCTGGTTGAAGTTGATGCCCGCCCGCTTGCCCCCGTAGGCCATCGTCGTCACCCGCGCCCCGTTCATGCCCGGCGGGGTGACGTTGCTGACGACGAATCCGGTCACCCCGTTGGGGTCCGAGTCTTCGTACACGCTGGTCAGCCCGTACACCCCCCGGCGGCGGTCGTTCACGTTCAGGCCGATCACGATCCGTGCGCTCGGGTCCTGGGCCAAGGCCAGGTCGGTTTGGGTGATGCCCGACCGCGGGGCGTTGGTGGTCAGCGCGTCGGCGAAGTTGAGGGCCGTGTTCCCGCCGCCCACCAGCGTGTTGGCGGCGTTGAACTCCCGACGGCGGACGTTGTTGAAGTTGCTGGTGGCGTAGTAGCGGATGGCCCGGCCGGGGGTGGAGGTGTTGTCCACCGCCGTCACGTAAGAGTATTCCTGGTCGGTCAGAAAGTTCCGTCGGGTGGTGTCGGTGATCGCCGCGTAGGTGTTGCTGTTCGCCCCGGATTCGACCGCCCCGGTGTCCTGGGTGGCCCCGGCGACCACGTTGTTCAGCGAGTCGTAACTGGCCGACCAGAATTGGCCGACCTCAATGTTCCCGTTGGCCGAGGTCCAGTTGAAGTTGGTCGCTCCGGTCGGGTCGATCTGCCGGCGGTAGATGCCGGTGCCGGTGGCCACCCACATGAACAGGTTGCCGCCGCCGTCCGACTGGAGGACCATTTCCCGCGTGTCGCCGCCGGGCGCGGTGAGGCCCGGGGTGTTGACGTCGGTCAGCGATCCCCACTGGGTCGATCTTGACTCGAAGGCCTGGGGGGTCGTCAGCCGGTTGCCGGACCAGACGGTGCCGGTGAAGGAGATCGGTTGGGTGTCGTTGTCGAGGCCGGGGTAGTAGAAGTTTAAGCTATTGTCAAAATCTTCGAATTTGAACTGCTTGAAGTCTCCGCCGAGGAACACACGCTCCTGCCCGACCGCGTTGCTCGTGGCGAGTTGGAGGAACTCGCCCCGCTCGCCGGGGTTCGCCCCGACCACCCGTTGCCAGTACCCCTCGATCGAGTCCAGTCCGGCCACGGTCAGGGTGAGGTTGTCCAGAGTGAAGCTGGTGCTGCTGGTGACGGTGATGCTGAAGAAGCCGTTGACCAACTCGGGGTTCGGGTTTGGCGGTGCGGGCGTCTCCCACTGGTAGATGCCGCGGACGAACACCTTGTCACCGGTCTGCATTCGGTGGGCGAAGGGGGTGAAGATGGTGACCACCCCGCCGTTGATGTCGGCCCCGCCGCCGACATTCTTCACCGCGACTCCGTTCCGAATGCCGTCCGGATCCCGCACCCCAAAGTCGAGACCTTCCGGGTCGGTCATCTCGCGGGGCGCGTCCATCCGCGTCCAGTTACCGCCCTGGTTCGTGGACCAGGTGATTGAGGTGAGCACACCGGTATGGTTCTGCCACCCGTACTGGATGCCGTGGCCTGGAATGGTCAGGTCGGGGAGCGACTGCTCCGGCCCGGGGAATGAGATGGGGGGAGCGCCGCCGGGCACCGGGTTGTCGTTCGACACCGCCACGTACACCTGGTTGTCAAACGCGCCGGTGTCGCGGACGGTGAGCTGGACGTTCACCGTGCGGGCGTTCATCTGCATTTGGGCGGCATCGGTCACCCGCCCCCAGGTCAGCCCGCCGTCATCCGTCCGCCAGATCTCACTCGTGGCCAGGCCGGCACCCGGCTTGGTGGCCAGGTAGAACTGGTCCCGTAGCCGGGGGTTCTCGGCCATGTCGTACACGCCCTGGTTGAACTGGCGGGTCGTGTACGTCACCCCGTTGTCGATGGTGGAGGGGTAGATGTTGTTGAACGTCACCCCGTTGTCCGAGCTACGGAAGGTGCCCTGGTCGGTGGCGGCCAGGATGTACCCGGTGCGGAGGAACACGTTCAGGACGTTCTTCCCGGCCAGGTTGTTGCTCAGGAACCGCCACGTCGGGGTGCCGGCCTGGGCGTCGTCGGTGTACAGCAGGCCGATCAGGTCGCCCCGCACTCGGTTCGCCTGCCCACCCTCCAACTGCCACCCGTCGGCCGTTGCACCGACGGCGGCCACCAGTCGGTTCGGGTTGTCCGGGTCGATGGCGATGTCGGCGATGGACATGGACGCCACCTGGTCGGCGATGGGCGTCCACGTCGGGGTGGCGGCGTTCGCGTTCGTCGTCCGCCAGAGGCCGCCGTTCGGCGACCCGGCGAACAAGGTGGTCGGGATGGAGGGGTGGAAGGCGAGTGCCTGCACCGCCCCGATGGAGGCGTTGTCCGCGCCGATGTTCCGCACCTGTCCGGCCGTGATGTTGGTCGGCCCGATGTCCGCCCAGGTGGCCGTCTGGCTGAGGGCGGCGGTGACGGCCGGCACCTCACGGGCTTCGAGACGTTCGAGGGCGGGTAGCCAGCGGGAGAGTTTCATGGCATCCGTGGAGCGAGAGGTTGCGCGCATGGTGGGGGTCGGTAATGAGGCACGATCCTGACGGATCGGATGGTACAAGGCGGGTCAATGGCAGTCGGCGGTCCGGTTCGTCGTCTCGTTTCATGTCGGCCGGCGGCGGGAGGGCACTACGTCGGTGACGACTCAGGGCGCCTCAGTTAACGTTTCCACCCCCGGTTCGACCGCCAGAACACGACCCAGGCGGGAAATCCGTTCGCACCGTTCAACTCTTTCAACCCGGACAGCCGATACAAGTTCACACACGGTGCCCGCGGTCCCGCCGGGGATAGTCCGTCGGGCGGTCGGCTCAGGAGGGTCGTGTTATGCAGTCCCGCCCGTTCGGGGCAATTCTGGCGGTACTCGTCGCGGCTACTGCCGCGTCCGCCCAGTTCGCCCCGATTCCCGATCTGCCGCCGTCCGCCACGTTCCCATCCGACGGGGAACCTGTGCCGACGGATGGTGGAATCACGGCCGCCGGGTTGGGGCTGACACCCGACCCGTATCGCTGGTGGCTCTCCGGTGAGTACCTGCTCGGCTTCACCCGCTCGGCGGGCACGCCAGCGGTCATCTCGACCGGACCTGCGGCGTCCAACGGGATCGTCGGCCTGGTCGGCACCCGACTGCTGGAGTCGAGTTCGCCGAAGTTCGACAGCGTGTCGGGCGGGCGGTTGTCCGGCGGGGTGTGGCTCGACTCGTGCCGGGCGTACGGCTTCGAGTGGGGGGTGTTCTTCCTGCCTCGGCAGCAGAGTACCAGCACCTTCCAGGCCGCCCCCGGCGCGGTTCTGGCCCGCCCGTTCTTCGATACACTCTTCAACGTCGAAAACTCACGCCTGATTTCCTCCCCAGGGCTGTTCACCGGGTCGGCGACGAGCACCTCCAGCACGTCCTTCTGGGGCGGCGAACTGGGCAGCCGCCTGCGGGTCGTCGAGACTCCGACGTTCAGCCTGGAGCAACTGTTCCACTTCCGGTACTACGAGCTGAAAGAGTCGTTCACCACGGAAGACGACTCGACGGCCTTAGCCGGCGGGGTAGTGGCGTTCAACGGGCAGGTGTTCCCGGCACCGGCGAGGGTGCGGGTGAACGACTCGATCGTGGTGCTCAACCGCTTCTACGGCGGGTCGGCCGGGATGCGAATGGTCTGGACCCCGGGGCGGTGGGAGGTCCGACTGGACGCGCGAATGGGCGTGGGGACGATGGAGCAGAACGTCACCCTCGACGGCATGACGAGACTCGAGAACGTGGGCGCGGCGGCGAGCACGCAGCCGGGCTTCTACACGGCCGCCCAGAATATCGGGTCGTCCCGCCAGTACCGCCTGTCGCTGGCGCCCGACGTCCAGGGGCGGGTCGGGTATCGGGTGACCGACTGGCTGATGGTCACCGCCGGCTACCAGTTCCTCTACATGACGAACGTGGCCAGGCCGGGCGACATGATCGACCGGCGGCTGAGTTCCGCACGCATCCCGTCCAGCCAGACGTTCGGGGCCGCCTCCCCGGTCGTGCGGGATGCGCCGGTCTACGACTCCAGGGACTTCTGGATGCAAGGGGTGACCGCCGGTGTCATGCTGACCTTCTGACCGTCGGCGGTTGACACAGACGGCGGGGTCCGCTCCTAGTTCGGGTAACCGGGCCGGAGCGGACCCCGCCGCGCGAATTTGATTAGACCCGCACCCGCGTCCCGTATCTGGCCCGCAGCAGGCGCTTCATCTCCCGACTCAGTTCATTCGTCTGCAACTCGAGCCGCCGCAAGTCATCGCCCCACTCCGCCTTCAGGAGTGACCGGCCGCTGGTGTCGGTCAGGTGGTTGCGGGACAGGTTCAGCACCCGCAGGCCCGTCAGCCATGCCGCCCGTGCGAGCACCTGACCGCCCGCCGCCGAGATGCCGTTCTCGCTCAGGTTCAACTCCCGCAGTTCGCCGAACCCGCGTGCCGCGGCCAGCACCCGCACCCCACCCAAACCGAGTGCGTTCCCGCTCAGGTCGAGGGTGCGAAGGTGGCTCAGGTGCGGCGACGACACCAGGGCGGCGGTCGTTTCCGGGTCCATGCGGTCGCCGGCGAGCGCCAGGTGAACCAAGTTACCGACCAGCGGCGAGGCGAACAGCGTTCGCAGTTCGCTCAGGATGGGGCACCGCCCGCAGGTGCACATGACCGACAAGTTCAGGTCGGACACTTTCCCCAACTGCGTGGCCCGCAGGATGCTCTGCACCTGGCCGGAGCCGTGTTCGAGTTGCACCGCCCGCACCGTCGGGGCCACCCGGAACAGCTCTTCGGCCACCTGGGCGAACCGCTGGGCCGGCACCCGAACCGCGTGCAGGAACCCGCGACGGAACTGCCAGTCGGTGCCCACCTGGGCCGTCCGCACGTCCGCCGTCCACACCTCCCGGTTCTGCTTCAGAAGGGTCGTCACCCGTTGTGTGAGCGCCGCCCGGCGGTCGTCGTCCGGCGAACAGCGTTCCAGTTCGCACTGCGTCCGGATGAATTCCGCCCGCGCCGCCGCACCCGGCTCCCCGCACTCGTCCAGGAAGTCGGCGTACACCAGCCGCGGCAGGTCGTCGTCCGGGGACGCGACGATGGCGGCAATGAACGCGGCGTGGTCGTGCATCGGGTGATCCCTTCCGACCCGGTTCAGTTTACGCACGCACCCCGCCCGTACAACATGCGGCATGGAACTGAACGGGGTGCCGATCGCCGACACGTTCGCGGAGGCGTTCCCGATGACCGCCGCCCGGCTGGTCATCACGGCCGTCTCGCCCGAATGGGCACGGACCGCTGCGGTTGCGGCGAGCGGGTACGCGGCGAGCGTGATCGGGTGCGACGCCGAGGCGGGTGTCGAGCGGGAAATGGCGCCGGACGAAACGCCCGACGGCCGGCCGGGGGTGGCGGTGCTGGTGTTCGCGTTCAGCCGGGATGCGTTGCAAAAGGCACTCGGCAACCGCGTGGCCCAGTGCGTGCTGACGTGCGCCACCACCGCGGCGTTCAACGGGTTGAGCGGCGACGCCGGAAGGTCGATCAAAGTCGGCGGCAACCTACGGTACTTCGGCGACGGCTGGCAGATCAGTAAGCAGGTGAACGGCGTGCGGTATTGGCGGATGCCGACGATGGACGGCGAGTTCCTGTGCGAAGACACGTTTGGTACGGTGAAGGGCGTGGCCGGCGGGAACCTGATCTTCCTCGGCGACACGCCGGCGAACACGCTGTCGGCCGCCGAGCGGGCGGTGGCGGCGATGCGGAGGATTCCCGGCGTGATCCTGCCGTTCCCAGGTGGCGTGGTGCGAAGTGGCAGCAAGGTGGGGAGCAAGTACAAGGCGCTGCGGGCGAGCACGAATGAGGCCTACTGTCCGACGCTCCGCGGGGTGGTGAAGAGCGAACTGCCCGACGGCGTGAACGCGGTGTACGAGGTCGTCATCGACGGGCTGACTCTCGCAGACGTGGAAGCCGCGATGTGGGCAGGCATGTCGGCAGCGGCGGACGGGCCGGGGTTGAAGCGGATCACCGCCGGCAACTACGGCGGCAAACTCGGCCCGCACCACATTCAGCTCCGCAAGCTGTGGGAGGGGCGGTAATGGGCTTCCGGCTCTCGCTCCGCGATCCGTCGCCGATCCCACTGGAGGTGGGCGACATCCTGCCCGAACGGGTGGAGTACCTGTCGGCGCTCGAGGTGGCGAAACTGCCGGTGCTGCACGGTAACCGTACCGAACCTCTCGGCGAACACTTCGACGTGACGACTCCCAGCCTCGCCGATGTCCACTTCGCCGGCGACACGCGGAACGTCCACGGCATCGGCCGCCGGATGATGGGCGGAAGCGTGTTCGTCGAGAACACAGCCGGTCGACATGTGGGTGCACAGATGATGGCGGGGAAGTTGATTCTCGACATGGGGTGTGACGACTGGCTCGGAGCCGAGATGAAGGGGGGGCGAATCGAGGTTCGCGGCTCAGCGGGCAACTGCGTCGGTGCGGCGTACCGCGGGTCGCGGCGGGGCATGACCGGCGGGAGCATCCTGGTTCGCGGCGAAGCCGGGCACGAGGTCGGACTACTGATGCGCCGCGGGCTGATCGTGGTGGAGGGGAACTGCGGGGAGTTCGCCGGGGCGTCGATGATCGCCGGCACGCTGGTGGTTCGGGGGAAGATGGGTCGCCGGGGCGGCGCCGGGATGAAGCGCGGCACGCTGCTCGCACTCGGCGGTGTCGAAGAAGTGTCGCCGGGGTTCCGCCACTCGTGCGACTACGAGTCGGCGTTCCTGAGGCTGCTACTGAAGGCGGTGGAACTGCCGCAGGTCGAGCGGGTGGCGTGCTACCGCGGCGACCTGCTGACGGGCGGGAAGGGGGAGTTGTTGGTCTTGTCCCCCTCTCCCCTGGGGGAGAGGGGCTAGCTGGATGGTTGCGCCGTCCCCCTCCCCCCTACCCCCTCCCCCCCAGGGGAGAGGGGGGGACAAAATCACCGCGCCGGGGACAGCGACCGCAGCCAGTTGTCGGGCAGCACGAAGCGGTCGCCCGGCTTCAGGCCGATGGTCTTCACCAAATCGGTCGGCCGCACGCCGGCTTGCATCAGGCACGCGGCCGACCCGCCCAGGTAGCCGGCGGCCACGCCGGTGCCGGTCGCCCCGCCGTCCTTCCACGCGATCTGCCCTTCGGTCAGCAGGTCGGGCTTGGTGCCGAGCGGGATGGCCGGGCCGACGCCGGTGGCGCTGGTCGCCCCCTTCGCGTCGCCCACGCCCACCGCCACCGCCGCCTGCGAGTCGCCGGGGATGCCCACGCCGGACCGCTGCACGGCCACGTCGGTGAACACCACCTTCCCCTTCGCCGACTGGTCCGCCTCGGTCAGTTCGAGGGCGATCCGCGGGTAGAGTTCGGCGTCCAGCGTGGCCGACGTCGGCAGGCCGGTCATCGCTTGCCCGCCCTCCACCCGCAGGGCGTACACCCCTTCGACCGGTAGTGTGACGGCGAGCGTCACCTCGTACACCCCGCTCGTCGTGGTCTTCGCCAGCCGAATTGGGGTGCCCTGCGACACGGCCACTTCGGCCAGTTCGTCGCTCGCGGTCATCTTCCCCGTCGGGTCGAGTTGGCGGAACAGCCGCAACTTCAGGTCGTGGACCGGCTCGACCGGCATGAGCACCTCGGGGCGGTGGGGCTCCCGCCACTGCATGGTGACGCGCAACTTCAACCCGGCGGGCAGCACGGCCGGCTTGCCCGCCGCGACGGAATACCCCAGGAACGCCAACTCCTTCGACCACCGAGCGGCCGCCAGCGGCGCCTTCGCGTCGGTGAACTCCATCAGCCGGTTCGGGTCGGCGTCGCGGAACGCCCCCGACCACACCGAGCCGACGCTCATTCCGCCCGCCTGCACCCACGCTGGGGTCGGGGGCAGCCGGCTCGCCCGGATCGCGCTCACACGCCCGCCGGGGGTGAACTTCCGCTCGATCAGTTGCGACAACTCACTCTCGCCGTCGTGCGGGTGCCCGGTCTCCCACACGAGTGTGTTCACCACCACCGTGGCCGGCTTCACCGCCTCCAGCGAACTTTCGAGCACCAGGAAGCGTTCGAGCAGGGTGTTGTGCGTGGCGGTGTCGGCTTGCAGTTGTTTCAAAGCCTTCGTCGCCAGCAGCCGCCGCTTCACTTGCGGCGGGTCTTCGGGCTTCGGGTCTTCCGGGTGCGGGTCGTCTTTCTCCCTCCGGACTGGTTCCCCCGAGAGGTCCGAGAACGCCTTCTCCACCTCGTTCGACACCGCCCGCCGTTGCGCTTCGATCAATGTCGTCCGCAGGCTCAACTCTTCGCTACGGGTCGAGAGGGCCGGGGAGAAGGTGCCTTCACCGGCCACCACCTTCGCCACCGTCAGGATTTGGTGGAAGCGGCTCGGATCGACGCGGATGAGCAGGATCTTGGCCTTGGGTGCGGTTGTGTGAACGGCCAGCGCTGCGGCGGTGCCGCTCATGCCGTGAGCCGCATCGACCGGCGCCGGGTCGAGCGTCGGCCGCAGTTCGGCGGTCAGATCGACCACCCTTGATCCGGCCGGCAGTTTGGTGCCGAGCAGTTCCAGTTCCGGCACGGTGCCCGGTTTGACCGGCTTCACCACCGCCGCCGGGAACTCGCTCGCCACCACCGCCACCGTCACGCCCGTGCCGTCGTACCCCAAGGCGTGCAACTGCTTCACCCGGCTGTCGGCCAGCACGTCGCCCGGCTTGGCGTCCGGGAGGGCGAATACCGTCTCGGTGCCCTTCCGCGGCAGGCGAACGTGGCGCACGTCGGGCAGTGCGGTCACGAACTTCACGGCCGACGCCTTCGGCAACCGCAGGGTGACCACCGACCCGACCAGCCCTTCCACCGAGATGCCTCCCAGCGCCGCCTTCAGCGCCCGCCGCACCGCCGCTGGCTCCGACGATGTGTCGCGTTCCATCACCGCTTCCACCACGAGTGGCTTCTCGGCGTTCGCCGGGTCGTCCACAATTGCCTTCACATCAGCGGTCAGTTTGCCGGTGTCGGCCGGCGGGGCAACGGGATCGCTCGCAGGTAGGTCGGGCAGCACTTCCACCGTGCGAACGGGGATCAGTAGGCGGAAGGGCATCGGCTGCGTGAGGCGATCCGCCCCGCCGACGAACCACCCGCTCGGCAGCGAGCGCAGGTCTTTCACCAGTTGCGGCACCGCGTCGGCGGTCACCGCCCCGCGGACGCGGGTGTACCCCTTGTGGTCGTATCCGGTGGCGTGGGCGAAGCCGAGTTTGGCGAGTTGTTCCACCGCCTGCGTGTGTAGTGCTTGTTGTTCGTCCTTCGGCAGCCCGCGCGCCAGTTCGAGACGGAGCTGCACCGCCTTCTTCGGGTCATCCATCGCCTTACTGCCGACGGGCACCAGCAAGGCCGTCTTGATGTTCGGGTCGTCGAACAGCTTGCCGACGGCCGCCGACGGCAGTGTACCGCTCACCAGCTCCGCGCCGGGGTCAAGCAGGTCGAGTTTGAACCGCTCCGCGTCGGCGGGTTTGAAGCCGATGTCGGTCAGGTGCTTGGCCATCGCCTTGAAAGGCGTTACCCGCTGATCCCCAGCGGAGCGGATGCGATACCGCAACGTGACGGCGTACTCGTCGGGCGGTTTAGGGTAGACGACCTGAGCGGACGCCGGCAGCGCGACCGCGACGGCAGATAGGACGACCCAAAAGAGCCGAGACATGGCGATCCTCGCGGCGACACGGGCACGGTCTAGCATGCCCGCGAATGGCGGCCGTGCCAAGCGTGTGCCGGAAATATGCCACCCGAAATCGGGCCGGCGGGCGGATCGTGGGAGGTCGGGCGGATGTGACTGCGGCGGGCGGGGCGATGGTATCGGCGGTGTCGGTTATCCGACGCACGGGTGAACCGGGGACACGGCATCGAGTGTGGCGGCCAGCCCGCGGACGTGCTTGCAGCGGTGGTGCCGTTCGTCCTCGCGGTAGACGGCGTCGGCACAGGTGCAGTGCCAACGAGTGCAACGGCCGGTGCGTTCGACGGCAATCTGGTACGGCAGGCGCCCGCCGATCACATCCCACACCATCACGCACCCGTCGTCGGTGGGGGTGGGGTTGCGGTAGGTCAGGCGGTAGCGGTACTCGGCAGGGGTGCGTTTGCGGCTCGGGCCGGGCAACTCGGCGAGCAGTTGGGGCGTGAACTGTTTCGGGCGGGGGCTGGTGAGTTTCATCGGAATCGACACCGTCGGCGGAATCGGTTTAGGTGGAGAAATTATACCCCGCGAGAGGTGCCGAACGGAGGTGCGTTGGTGCCGGATGGCGGCTTGAGGGCGAGCCGAGCGGCGTGAGCCGCCGG
>JANNDF010000523.1:0-1711 GCA_031387445.1 Planctomycetia bacterium | reverse complement strand
CCTCGGCGGTGAAAATCTTCCTCATCCGCCCTTCAGCATCGCTTTCGCCGCGTTCAAACCGGCCGCGCCCATCACCCCGCCGCCGGGGTGGGCCGCCGCCCCGCACAGGAACAGCCCGCGGATCGGCGTGCGGTAGTTGGCGAACCCCGCCACCGGCCGCAGGCTGAACATGCTGCCCAGGCTCATCGACCCTTGCATGATGTTCCCGCCGGTGATGCCCCACAGGCGTTCCATCTCCGGCGGCGGGATCACCTGACGGTGCAGCACGCTGGCTTTGAAGTTCGGCGCGTACTCGTTCAGGATGTCGAAACAGCGGTCGGCGAACTTGTCCTTCTCGGCATCCCATGTGGTGCCCTTCAGGTGGTACGGGGCGTACTGCACGAACATGCTCAGGATGTGCTGCCCCGGCGGGGCGAGCGACGAGTCGAGTGCCGTCGCCATCGTGCATTCGAGCATCGGGTTGGTGGCCGGCTTGCCGTACTTGGCGTCGTCGTAGGCCCGTTCGATGTACTCCATGCTCGGGCAGATGTGCATGGTGCCGTGGTGCTGCGGGCCGACGCCGGACGTGGGCAGGCACTTGAACCGCGGCGGCTCCGAGAGGGCGACGTTGATCTTCACCGTCGCGGAGGAGTAGTCGATCTTCTTGATCGCGGACACGAACTCCGCCGGCAGTTCTTTCGCGTCGGTCAGTTTCAGGAAGGTGACGTTCGCGTCGGCACAACTCGCCACCATGTTGGCGGTGAACTCGGTGCCGTCGGCCAGCGCTACCCCGGTGGCAACACCATTCTTCGTGATGATCTTCGCCACCGGCGAGTTGGTGCGAATCTCGACACCGTGGCTCTTCGCGGCACTGGCAATGCTCTGCGAGATCATGCCCATGCCGCCCTTCACGTACCCCCACACGCCCCGCACGCCGTTGCACTCGCCCATCACATGGTGGAACAGCACATACGCCGTTCCGGGGTGGCTCGGCGGGGCGAACGCCCCGATGACCGCATCGGTGGCAATCGTCGCCTTCAACACGTCCGACTCGAACCAGCGGTCGAGGATCGGTGTGGCCGCCCCAGTCAGAATCTCAATCGCCTCGGTGCCGACGGTTCGTCCGAGCTTGCGGAACTTCATCCCGAGTTGGCCGAGGTTCCACAGGTCGCCGAGACCGCCCCACGGGTCGGGCGGGGTCTGCGTCAGCAGCGGTTCGAGGAAGTCGGCCACCTGCGTGAGCATCGCCTCGTACTTCGGGTAGTTCTCCGCGTCGTGCTTGCTGAACTTGGCGATCTCGCGGTGCGTCAACTCCTTGTCCGGTCCCATGAGCAAACTGCGACCGTCGGGCAGCGGGGTGAAACTGCTCGGGCTACGGGGGATCATCTCGAACCCGTGCTTTTTCAGCTCCAGATCCTTGATGATCTCCGGCCGCAGCAGGCTGTTCACATACGCGGCCGTGCTCACCTTGAAGCCGGGCCAGACCTCTTCCGTGACGCAACAACCCCCGATCACCTCGCGGCGTTCGAGGACGAGCACCTTCTTGCCGGCTTTGGCGAGATAGGCGGCGCACACCAGTCCGTTGTGCCCGGCCCCGATGATGACTGCGTCGTAGTGTGGCATGAGGGTAGATTATCGGGGGTGCGGTCGGGTAGTAGACCATCCCCACAACACCCCTGTCGTGGGCCGGGGGGGGGGGCCGCCCGCCCCCCCACCCCCGCGCCCCCGCCCC
>JANNDF010000521.1:0-8122 GCA_031387445.1 Planctomycetia bacterium | reverse complement strand
GTGCCGTCGCCTGTCATCGCCACCACGTGGTCTTGCTCTTGCAGCAGCCGCACCAGGCGGTACTTGTCGAGCGGCTTGGCGCGGGCGACCACCCGCACGCTCGGCAGCTTCGCCTTCAATTCGTCGTCGGTCATCACCGCCAGGTCGGCGCTCGTCAGCACCAGGGCGTCGGGCGAGTCGAGCAGGCCGATGTCGTGGGCGATGGCGCGGGCGGTCTCCGGGTTGTCGCCGGTAATCATCTTCACTTCGATGCCGGCCGAGCGACACTGGGCGATGGCGGTCGGTACGTCCGGGCGGATGGGGTCGCGGATGGCCACGAACCCGTCGAAGGTCAGCCCGCCCTCGCACTCGCCGCGGCGGTCGGTGATGGCCTCGGCTTCGCGCGGGAAGTCGGCCGGCAGCGGCTTGTGCGCGAACGCGAGCGTCCGCATGGCGTCGCCCGCGGCGGAGGTCAGGTCGGCCGTAATGGCGGCGCGGTCGGCGTCGGTGAGCGGGCGGACGGTGCCGTCGGCGCTGGTGAGGTGCGTGCAACAGTCGAGCACCACTTCGGGTGCCCCCTTCACCAGCGCCGTCGGCCGGCCGAGCAACTCGGCCACGCTTGTCATCCGCTTGTGCTCGCTGCTGAAGGCGGCGCGGTACAGCACCGGGTGGTGCAGCCGCTCGTGCGCGTACTCGGTGCCGCCGTCGGCCAGCCACAACAGCAGCGCGCCTTCGGTGCTGTTGCCGATGACCACCCGCCGGTCGCCCTTGGTTTCCAGGGCACCCGTGCTGTTCAGGGCGGCGTTGACGGCCACCCAGTCGGTCGGCGTGGTGATGACCGCCCGCACCCCGTGGACGCGGGTCGGCGTGAACGCCGCCGCCCCCGCCTCGGCCGTCGAGCCGCCGGCGATCAGCCGTGCCACCCGCATCTGGTTCATGGTCAGCGTGCCGGTCTTGTCGGTGCAAATGACCGTCGCGCTGCCGATGGTCTCGGTGGCCACCAGCTGCCGCACCAGGGCGTTCGCCCTCGTCATCTTCCGCATGGCCAGGGCCAGCGACACGGTCACGCTCATGGGTAGCCCTTCGGGCACGGCTACCACGATCACGATCACCATGTACACGAAGTAATCGAGCAGGTGGTTCACCACCCCGATCCACCCCTGCGGCACGCTCTCGCCGTCCACCGCGTGCGCGGTCGAGGGGTTCATCTCGCCGACGTACAGCCCGCGGGCGAGCAGGGCCAGGAAGATGAGCGCGGCCGCGACGTACCCCACCCGCGAGATGATTTTCGCCAACCGCTCCAGCTTCTCTTGCAGCGGGGTCAGTTCCTTCGAGATGGTCAGCTTCTTCTGCACCCGCTCGCCGGCCGCGTCGGTGTCGTCGGCCGGCTCGTCTCCGCCGCCCAGCCGCCGAGCGATCTGCCCGATCATGGTGTCGTCGCCGACGTTCGTCACCGTCATCTGGCCGAGGCCGTCCACCACCTGCGTACCGCGGTACACGCAGCCGGGTTTGTCTGGCCCGTCGGCGGTGTCGGCGTCGGGCTGCACGGCCTTCTTCACCGGCTCGGACTCGCCGGACATCAGCGACTGGTCGATGAACAGTTCGCTCGCCCGCACCACACGCCCGTCGGCCGGGATCTCGTCGCCCATTTCCAACACCACCAGGTCGCCGACGACGACTTCGTCGAGTGGCAGTGCCGACACCGCCCCGCCCCGCACCACCTTCACCCGCACGGCGTCCTTGTGCGTGTTCAGCTTCTCGAACTCCTGATCGCTCCGGTACTCACTGATGAACGACACGCCGGTGGCGAGCACGACGGCGATCATCACCGCGAGGCCGTCGAACGACGGGTGGCCGAGGGCGACCGAGGTGCCGAACAGGGCGAGCGCCAGCCCGAACAGGGCGGTCGGAATCCAGTCGGCGAGTTTCAACAGGAACAGCGCCCCGACCGCGACGATCACCACCACCAGGGCGATGCCGCCGGCGAGTGGGGATGACGCGAACAGGTCGACGACGATCTTGAGGAGCGAGGCGGCGAGCAGGATCTTGATGATGGCGTCGTCGAACTTGTCGAGGAACTTTCGCCACGCCGACGGGCGGGGGAGCGGGGTGAGTCGGTTGGCTCCGAACTTGGCCCGGCTGTCCCCCACCTGCGGGTGGGTCAGGCCTTCGCCGCGGGCGGCGGGGTACAAATCGAAAACGGCGGACAGGGTGCGCATCATTGGTCGCAAATGAGAGCGGCCGGGTTGACCCCGGCCGATGAGAAGCCATCCGACGGCCGGGTTGACCCCGGCCGCTCTTGAGACACACGCTCACCCGTCCATCACTTCCTTCTCTTTGGCGGCGGCCAGTTGGTCGATCCTCCCCTCGTACTGCTTCAGCAGGTCTTGCACCTTCGCTTTGCCCTTGTCGCGGTCGTCTTCGGTCATCGTCTTCGCCTTCTCGGCGTCGTCGAACATCTTGTTCGCGTCGCGGCGAATGTTCCGGCTGCTCACTTTCGCCGCCTCGGCCTGCTTCTTGATCTGGGCGACGATCTTTTTCCGCTGGTCGCCGCTCATGGCCGGCATGTTCAGACGGATCACCTTGCCGTCGTTGTTCGGGGCGAGGCCGAGGTCGCTGCTGCGGAGGGCCTTCTCGATCTCCTTCAGGTCTTCCGACTGGAACGGCTTGATCTGAATGGTGCTCGGGTCCGGGCAGCTCACGTTGGCGATCTGCTTGATGGGCGTCGGGCTGCCGTAGTACTCCACCCGGATGCTGTCCAGCATGGCGGGGGTGGCCCGGCCGGTGCGAAGCCCCTGCAACTCCCCGCGGAGAACGCCCAGCGCCTTCTCCATGCGGTCGGTCGCGTCCTTCAGGTACTGTGCGGCGCTCAGGGCGGAATCCCGTAGGTCCGGCTGGGCCGGACGTGTTGTCGGCCGTCCGGCACAGCCGGACCTACTCGTGACTGACCAGCGTGCCGATCGAGTGGCCGGCGACGGCCTTCTCGATGGCCCGGTCCATTTTGTAGTCGAACACCAAAATCTTCAACTTCGCCTTCTGACACATGTCGAACGCGCTCAAGTCCATCACCTTCAGCCGCGCGTCGATCACCTGCTGGTAGTTCAGCCGCGAGTACCGCTCGGCGTGCGGGTTCTTCTCCGGGTCGTCGCTGAACACGCCGTCCACGCGGGTGGCCTTCATCAGCACGTCGGCCCCGAGTTCCACCCCCCGCAGGGCGGCCGCGGTGTCGGTCGTCACGAACGGGTTGCCGGTGCCGCCGGCCAGGATGACCACGAGACCCTTCGACAGGTGCCGCACGGCCCGCCGGCGGATGAACGGCTCGCACACTTCATCCATGCTGATGGCCGACATGACCCGCGTGCCGATGTCCAAGCTTTCCAGGGTGTCTTGCAGGGCCAGGGCGTTCATGACGGTGGCCAACATGCCCATGCTGTCGGCGGTGGCCGGCTTGATGGCCGACGTGTTGGCCGAGAACTGCGCGCCGCGGAGCAGGTTGCCCCCGCCCACCACGATGGCCAACTCCACCTTCCGCTCGACCACCCGCTTGAGTTGGGTGGCGATGGCGAGCGTCTCGTCCAGGCTGATGCCGCCCCCCTTCCCGCCTGGGCCGAACGCCTCCCCGCTGAGCTTGAGCAGCACCCGCTTGAAGGCCGGGGTGAGGGGGGCGGGCGTGGTCAACACATCAGGCATCGGGTCGGCACCAGGGCGGCGGACGAAAATGTGATTATAGACGGCGGGCAATGCGAGACGAGCCGGAAGCGGGAGCGACGGGCGAGAGTCAGACCGTCGCTCACGCTTCCGGCTCGTGCATCACCCGATCTTCACGCCCAGGTCTTTCAACTGTCGCGGTTCGACCGCCGCCGGTGCCCCGCTCATCAGGTCGCGGGCCTGCTTGTTCTTCGGGAAAGCGATCACGTCACGGATGTTCGTGGTGCCGGCCATGATCATGCACCAGCGGTCCAACCCCAGCGCGATACCGCCGTGAGGCGGTGCCCCGCTCGCCAGTGCGTCGAGGAGGAAGCCGAACCGGGCTTTCGCCTCTTCCATCTCCATGCCGAGCATCTTGAACACGCGGGCTTGCACGTCCTGGCGGTGAATCCGGATGCTGCCGCCGCCCACCTCGTACCCGTTCAGCACCATGTCGTAGGCCTTCGCCTTCGCGGTGCCGGGGGAGGTCTCCATCGTGTCCAGGTCGGCATCCATCGGGGCGGTGAACGGGTGGTGGATGGCCACCCACCGCTTCTCCTCGTCGTCGAACGCGAACATGGGGAAATCGACCACCCAGGCGAAGTTGAAGTGCTCAGAGCGGATCTCGAACACCTTCCCCGCCTTCTCCGCCTCCGCCTTCTCCTCCCACCACTGGCGGTACAGCTTGAGCGACGCGCCGAGGTGCGTCCGAACCGCCCCGAGCGAGTCGCACACCACCGACTCCTTGTCGGCGATGAAGAGCAGCAAGTCGCCCGGTTGCACGCCCAGCCGCTCCTTCAACTTCGCCTTCAGGTCGTCGTTGAAGAACTTCTCGATGCTGCCCGTGAGCTTGTCACCGTCGGCCTTCAGGTACGCCAGCCCCTTCGCCTTGAACGTCTCCGCCACCTTCGGCAGTTCCCCGCCCGGCTTCAGTTGCGTGTTGCTGAACTTGTCCGCCGCCCCCTTCGCGTTGATCGCCCGCACGATGCCGCCCTTGGCGATGGCGTCGAGCAGGAACTTCGCCTCGCTCGCCCCGGCGATGTCCGTCACGTCCACGATTTCCAACCCGAACCGCAGGTCCGGCTTGTCCGACCCGTACTTCGCAATGGCATCGGCGTAGCTGAGCCGCGGGAACGGCACGGGCACGGTGACGCCATGCACTTGCTGCACGATCTCGGCGGCGAGCGTCTCCATGACGTTCAGCACGTCCTCGCGCTCGACGAAGCTCATCTCCAGGTCGAGTTGCGTGAACTCCGGCTGGCGGTCGGCCCGTAGGTCTTCGTCGCGGAGGCACTTGGCGATCTGGAAGTACTTGTCGTACCCCGAGACCATGAGCAGTTGCTTGTACAACTGCGGACTCTGCGGCAGGGCGTAGAACTCGCCGTGGCTGATGCGGCTGGGCACCAGGTAGTCGCGTGCCCCTTCCGGCGTGCTCTTGCCGAGCAGCGGGGTTTCCACTTCCAGGAACCCGCGGGCGTCGAGGAAGTCGCGGATGGTCTTGCACACGCGGTGGCGCAGGATCAGCACCTTCTGCAAGCTCCGCCGCCGCAGGTCGAGGTAGCGGTGTTGCAGGCGGATGTCCTCGTTCGCCAACTCGTTGCCGAACTCGTTGATCGGGAACGGCAGGGGCGGGCAGGTGTTCAGCACGGTCAGCTTGGTGGCCATCACCTCAACCGCGCCGGTGTCGATGTCGGCGCGTTCTTTCCCCGTCACGCGAGGCCGGACGGTGCCCGTCACGCTCACGCAGAACTCGGTACCGAGTTCGTTGGCGGCGTCGAAAAGCGGCTTGTCGTCGGCCTCGAACACCACCTGGGTGAGGCCGTAGCGGTCGCGGAGGTCGATGAACGTCTGGTTGCCGAAGTTGCGGGAGGTGAGCACCCACCCGTTCAGGGTGACGGACTGGCCGACGTGCGTCGGGCGGATTTCGTTACACGTCAGGGTGCGTTGCCACTCGCTCATCGCTCCGGCTCCGGGTATGGTGGTGAAAAGGGCATTGTACGGACGGCCCCCACCGCCCCGGAGGTTCGCCGTGAACCGCACGTTCCTCGCTCTGCTGCTTCTCCCCGCGGTCGCCCTCTCCGCCCCAGTGCCGAAGGTGAAAGATGGCACCCTGCTCGTTACCAAATGGGAGGGCGGCAGCGGCACCGTAATCGAGTTCCACCCAGATGGCACTCAGGGGAAAGTGGTACTCGACCCGGAGACCACCAAGGGAAAGTACAGCTTGACCCTCTCGCCCGACCGGAAGAAGGCAGCGTTCACCACTGTCGAGCGGAAGGGTGAATCCCTTCGCGGGTGGATGACAGATCTCGCGAGTGGGAAGGAGACGGAACTGTTCGGGGTGGAGATGTGGAACAACATCTTCTGGGCGCCGGACGGCTCGAAGGTGTACTTCATCGACAGCAACAAGCGGCTACGGAAAAAGGGGAAACCCGACTTTCACGACGACTGGCGGTGGCGGACGGCGGACGCCAACACGGGCGAGGTCGAGACCTTGCAAGTGGAAGCCGAGTGCGAACCGTTCGGCTTCACTGCGGACGGGAAGTCATTCCTGTGCCACCGGCTCGGAGAGCACATCCAGACCGCACCTCAACACTTCGTCATCGGTCGCGAACTGGTCTCGACCGGGTGGAAAAAGGTTGACCCCGAGGTGTTGATCCCTGCCTCGAAACGAGTCACGTTCTTAGCCGCGTTCCCGGACGCCAAGCGGTGGGTGGTGCGGAAGACGGTCGGCAACGAACTGGGCGTTTACACTGCCGGGGACAACGAACCTCAATTCTGGGGGAAAGACTCGCCCGCTGTCAATGAGGTCGTCGTCAGCCCCGATGGGCGACAGGTGGCATACACCGTGGGTCCGACCGAGGAGGAACGCTTGGAGCGGTTGAAACTCGAAATACAACGCCTGAAGCAAGGAGTAAAGGCGGAAGAGACACCCGAGGTTCACACCCTGTGGGTCGCCCACGCCGATGGCAAGAATGCCAGACGGGTGTGGGAGCCGAAACTGCCCATCACTCTTCATGAATGGCGCTGAAGCCGTACAGACACCTCACGACCCGGACTCCTCGAACGCCTTCACATGGTCGTCTTCCGACAGGATGACCACTTTCCCCTTCCACAACCCCGGCGGCGGGCGGAGGGCGGCCACGGGTGCGGGCACAACCGTCGCCACCGGTACGTCGTTGTCGGTGAGGGTCAGTGTGTCACCCGGACGCAGCCGGCGGAGCAGTCCGAGCAGATCGGCCTGGGCCTCCTTCACGGTCACGGTCATCGGCATCTCCCCCGTCGTTTCCCCAAGTATACCCTACCGCCCGCTACAACACCCCCATGAGCGACACCGCCGCCCGCCTGGCCGACATCGACGCCAAACAAGAAGTGCTGGCCGGCATCCTCAAAGATGTGGGGTGTGAGGCGGCCATCTTGCTGGTGCCGGCGCACATCGCGTGGTTCACCGGCGGCATGGGCTTGCGGGGATTGTACGCCGAAGCCGAGCGGCCCGGCCTCTGGACGAACGGCCGCACCCGCTGGCTGGTGTGCGGCAACGCCGACACGCAACGCCTGTTCGACGAAGAACTGGACGGGCTGGGCTTCATGCTCAAGGAATGGCCGTGGGCGGGCGGGCGGGCCCAGTTGCTCGGCGATCTCGTAGCCGGGAAGAAGGTGGCGTCAGATCGGCCATTCCCGACCATGCCGCTCATCGTGGAACGCCTCCGCCCCGCCCTTCGCACGCTGCTTCCCACCGACCGCGAGCAGTACCTGAGTTTGGGCCGGGTCGTGTCGCACGCCCTGGAAGCCACCGCCCGCGCGATGAACCCCGGCGACAGCGAACAGGAGACTGCCGGCCAAATCGCCCATCGGGTGTACCACCACGGGGCCGACCTGCACTGCGTGAGCGTGGCCGCCGACGACCGCGGGGCGAAGTTCCGCCGCAGCGGGTTCACCGACGCCCGCGTGGCGAAGCGTTGCACACTGCAACTGACCGCCGTGCGGGGCGGGTTGCACGTGACGGCGAGTCGCACCGTCTGCTTCGGCCCGCCGGCCGACGAGTTCCGGGCGGCGTTCGAGGCGGCGTGCAAGCTGGCCGCCGTGTTCCGCGCCGCCACCAAACCCGATGGCACCGTCACCACCGCCCTGGACAGCGGGTATCAGTTGCTCAAGAACACGCCGTTCGAGCACGAATGGCGACTGAGTACGGCCGGGTATGGCACGGGTTGGATGCCGGCGGACGAGTTGCGAAAGTCCGGGAATGACGAGCCGTTCGCCGAGCAGCAGCCGATCGTGTGGCAGCCGCGACTGAAAGCGGCCGCAGTGGTGGACACGGTGCTGACAACCCCCACCGGGGCGGACGCGGTGACGGCCCCGGACGGCTGGCCATTCAAGCGGTTCACCATCGGCGGCCGCGGCTACGACATCCCGGATGTACTGGTGCGGTAACGGCGAGCCGAGCGGCGTGAGCCGCCGG
>JANNDF010000519.1:0-3535 GCA_031387445.1 Planctomycetia bacterium | reverse complement strand
CCGAGTCTAGTGCTTCCAATGGACCGCTATTGGCTCTTCACTTGGACCTGCTACGGCCACTGGCTGCCCGGCGATTCGCGCGGGTTTGTGGGGAACACCTTGAACGATTTCGGCGAACGGGTGATTCACAACCTGCCCGGTACGCCCTACGACGCCGATGTGCCACGGTTGGCAACTTGGGTGAAGGAACAGATGACAGGCGAGCCGGTGTCGCTGACGTCGGCGGAAGCCGAAGTGGTGCTCGGGCAGTATCGGGAGACGTGTGGCGTCCGGAAGTGGAGCCTGGAAGCCGCAAGTGTGATGTTCAACCACACTCATCTGGTGGTCGGGGTTGCGGGCGATCCCGACCCGTCGAGCGTGCTGGAAACGCTGAAGAGTTGGGCCACACGCGCGGTGAAGAAACTCCGTCCGCTGCCACCGAATGGTACGTTCTGGACCGCGAAAGGGTCGAAGCGAAAACTGCCGGATGAGGTCGCCCTGTCCGCCGCGGTCATCTACGTGAGCAAGAAGCAGCCGAACCCGCTCGCCAAGTGCGGGGATCCCAGGTGGTGTCCCGCACTCGACGACTACGACCGGCGGTCGCACGACGAGGCGGCGACGTCTTGGCCCTGGCGTATCTGGTGCTCCGTCCCCCGTAGGGGGCGGGTTTTTTTCTGCACCCCGGCCCCTAAGGGGGCACGGCTCGCCATTTTGGTCACCACCCCTTCGTCTTCGTCTTCACCCGCACCAGTTGCTTGTCGGCGGTGATGTACAGGGTGGTGCCGTCGTCGCCCCAGCCGCAGTTGGCGGTCGGCACGCCGGTGGCCAGCGTGCCCAGGTGCTTGCCGTCCTTGTCGAAGACGAACACCCCGCCCGGCCCGGTGGCGAACACGTTCCCCGCCTTGTCCACCTTCAGCCCGTCCGGCAGGCCGGGGAACTTCGGCTTCTTGTCCTTGTCAACCTCTTTCACCAGGGCGGTGGTGTCGAAGAACTGCTTGCCCTTGTCCAGCGTGCCGTCGGCCTTCACCGGGAACGCCATCCAGTTGGCCTTGTCGGGGTCGGAGTTGGCGACGTACAGGGTCTTCTCGTCCGGGCTGAAGGCGATGCCGTTCGGCCGGCTCATCTCTTTGGTCAGCAGGGTCAGTTCGCCCTTCGGGGAGAGGCGGTACACGCCCTGGAAGTCGAGCTCCTTGTTCTTGTCTTCCATGACCCCCGGCAGGCCGTACGGCGGGTCGGTGAAGTAGATGTCGCCGTTCGATTTGACCGCCAGGTCGTTCGGGCTGTTCAGCCGCTTGCCGTCGTACTTGTCGGCCAGCGTGACGAACTTGTCGCCGTCGCGTTTGGCCAGCCGGCGGTCGCCGTGCATGCACAGGGTGAGCTTGCCGTCCTTGTCCAGGGCCAGGCCGTTCGAGCCGGGTTCCTTGCCGGTGAACTTGTCCCCGCCGGTGTACCCGCTCGGCTTCAGGTACTCTTTCAGCCCGTCCTTCTCGCTCCACTTCCAGATCATGTTCTTGGGGATGTCGCTGAACAGCAGGTACTTGCCGTCCTTCACCCACACCGGCCCCTCGCTCCAGTCGAACCCGCCGGCCAGGATTTCGATGGCCGCGTCCTTCGGGATGAGGTCATCGAACTTGGCGTCCTTGCGTTCGATGGTGCCGAGGGTCATCGGCTTCTTGTCTTCGGCGACGGCCGAACCGAGGGCGAGGGCGGCCAACAGGCCGGCGAACACGAACCGGGCAAGCGACATGGAAGAGGCTCCGGGAGACGCCGCGGGGGTGCTTGGTGGCGGGAAGGCCGGGGTGGGACACCCGCACGCGGGATTGTGGGTACTGTACCGGCGGCGGCAAACGGTACAAGCGGGGGGTGAGGTTCCCTTCCCGCCTTCGCCTTGCCGACCGGCCCCCGGACTGCCACCATCACAACAGGCATCTCCCGCCGGCGAGGGGCATCATGGCGACCCGACCGAAACTGAACCGCCCGCGGCTGGTGGCCGTGTGGCCGGGCATGGGACAAGTGGGGCTGAACGCCGGCTACTACCTGATGTCCAAACTGGAAATGACCCTGTTCACCGAGTTCGACTCGACCGCACTGTTCGACCTGGACGCGGTGGAGGTGAAGGACGGGCTGCTCCGCTCCGCACGCCGCCCCCACAACCGGCTGTACCTGTGGACCGACCCGGCCGGTCAGGGCGACCTGCTGGTGTTCCTGAGCGAGGCCCAACCGCCCGCCGGCAAGCAGGCGTTCTGCCGCGAGTTGATCGGGTACGCCCGCGAATTGGGCGTGGACCGCGTGTACACGTTCGCCGCCATGGCCACCCCCATGCACCCGGAACACCCGTCGCGGGTGTTCGTCGCCGCCACCGACAAGGCCCTGCTCGACGAACTCAAACCGCTGCCCGTGAAAGTGCTGGAAGAGGGGCAGATCGGCGGGCTGAACGGGGTGCTGCTGGGCGTGGCCGCGGACGAGGGGCTGAGCGGGGCGTGCTTCCTCGGCGAGATGCCGCACATCTTCGCCCAACTGCCGTTCCCGAAGGGGTCGATGGCGGTGCTGGAGGTGTTCGCCACGCTCACCGGCATTCAGTTGGATTTGTCCGAGTTGGCCCGGCAGGCGGAGTCGGTGGAGGAGCAACTGGGCGAACTGCTGGAGCGGGTGCAGGAGCAGGTGAAGGAACAACTGCGGGACCGCGACGACCCGGCCGTGGACGACGACGAGGCGGGCGAGGAGCAGCCGGCGGACGAACCGGGTGCCGACGCGGACGACGAAACCGACAACTCGCAGCGGGTGGAGGAGTTGTTCGCCCAGGCCGCGGCCGACCGCTCCAAGGCGTTCGAGCTGAAACGGGAACTCGACCGGCTGGGGCGGTTCGCCAAGTACGAGGACCGCTTCCTCGACCTGTTCCGCAAGCCGGGCGAGGGCAAATCCTGATTCGCCCGGCCGACCGCGGGTGTCGGAATATCGGGTAGTCTCGTCCCCACTGCCGGCGGATTCCGGTTGTGGGCTATCCCAGGTCTGCGAACAATCGCTATCACCTGTTCAGGCGAGTCGCTCGCCACCGTTCAAACCCCAGACGGAGTTGCCCATGAACGTTCGCGGCCTCGGACTGTCGGCCCTGCTGATGGCGGCCGGCTCCGTCCACGCCAGCATCGCCACCCTCACCCCGCCGCCCGCCCCCGTGGCGCCTCCCGCCCCGGACCCGGTCGTCGTTCTGCCGACTCCTGAACCGGCCCCGGTGCCCGTTGTCGAGCCGCCGGTCGCCCCGCCTGTCGTGCAGGCGGACCCGCCGGCCGACGTGCCCGTCAACCCGATCGCCCCGCCGGCCGGCCCGGTCGCCCTGTCCATCGACCCCGTCCCGGCGCCCGCCGTACTGGCGGTGGCCCCGCCTGACCCGAACCCCGTGCCCGGCCCCATCGGGATTGTCGGCCTGCTGACCGCCGCCGGGGTGTTCGGCGTGCGAAAGCTGGTCCACCGCAAACCGACCGGGGACGCGAAGCCGGCGGACGAAGCACCGGCCGCGGAGTGACTCTGTTCAGGCGAGCCGAGCGGCGTGAGCCGCCGG
>JANNDF010000502.1:0-8988 GCA_031387445.1 Planctomycetia bacterium | reverse complement strand
CCAGTTCCTTCGGCGGAAGGAACTGGCCCCTCGCTCGCGCGTCGGGCTAACGAGACCCCGGCGCAGCGGGCCTTCGCACTGTTCCAAGCCGCCCGGGCCGTCGGGTTGTCCGGAGCCACCCCCGAGTTGCTCCGCGAAGTGGAAGCGTTCTCCGGCATCGAGCGCCGGCGGCTGTTCCACCGGGCCTACGAGCGCCGCCTGCGGGTCCGCACGCTCGACGCCCTGGCGTACCGCGTTTCGCACCCGGCCAAGCTGCCGACCGCTCCGACGTTCCAGGTCGTCACCTGCCTTGATGAGCGAGAGGAGTCGTTCCGCCGGCACCTGGAAGAGATCGCCCCGGACTGCCAGACGTTCGGCGCCGCCGGCTTCTTCGCCGTGCCGATGTACTACCGCGGGGCGGCCGACGCCCACTTCGTCCCGCTCTGCCCGATCGTCATCAAACCGGGCCACTGGGTGACAGAAAAGGTGGACGACCACGCCGCCGGCGACCACCAGAAGAAGGCCAGGCAGCGGTCGCGGCTGGGCAAACTGTGGCACGGCTTCCACCTGGGCAGTCGCACGCCGGTGGTCGGCACCCTGATGTCGGCGGCGGTCGGGGCACTGGCGTCGGTGCCGCTGGTGGCCCGCGTGCTGTTCCCCCGCCTGACGGCGAAAATCCGCGGCACGGCCGGCAAGGTGGTCCGCACCCCGCCGCACACCACCCTGGCCCTCGAACGGGTGCAGCCGACCGCCGGCGACCACAACGGGTTCCTCGGGTTCAGCATCCCGGAGATGGTCAACCAGGGCGAACGGTTGCTCCGCGACATCGGACTGATCGACGGGTTCTCGCCGCTCGTGTTCGTCCTCGGGCACGGGTCGGGGAGTCTGAACAACCCGCACAAGAGCGCCTACGACTGCGGGGCGTGCGGGGGCAGCCCCGGCGCCCCGAACGGGCGGGCGGCGGCCCACCTGCTGAACGACCCGCGGGTACGGGCCGGACTGGCGGCGGACAAGGGCATCCACATCCCGGCCGGGACGTGGGTCGTCGGCGGGTATCACAACACGTGTAACGACTCGGTGACGCTGTTCGACACGGAGCGGCTTCCGCCGGAGTTGGTGGACGCGTTCACGAAGGCCCGGGCCGACCTCCAGGCGACGTGCGACCGCAACGCCCACGAGCGGAGCCGGCGGTTCGAGTCGTGCCCGCTGACGGCCACCCCGGACGAGGCGCACAAGCACGTCGAAGGGCGGAGCGAAGACCTGGCCCAGGCGCGGCCGGAACTGGGGCATGCGACGAACGCGATTTGCGTGGTCGGCCGCCGCGCCCGCACCCGCGGACTGTACTTCGACCGCCGGGCGTTCCTCACCAGCTACGACCCGACGCAAGACACCCCCGACGCGGCCGTCCTCGCCCGCACCCTGGCGGCGGTGTTCCCGGTGTGCGGGGGCATCAACCTGGAGTACCTGTTCAGTCACACCGACCCGGCCGGGTACGGGTGCGGGACGAAGCTGCCGCACAACATCACCGCCCTGCTCGGGGTGGTGGACGGGGCGGCCGGCGACCTCCGCACCGGCCTGCCGTGGCAGATGACCGAGATCCACGAGCCGGTTCGCCAGCTCACCGTCATCGAGACCACCGAGGCGGTCATGCGGCGGCTGATGGACGCCAACCCGACCATCGGCGAGATGACCCGCAACGGGTGGGTGCAGGTGGCCCTCTTACACCCGAACACCGGCCGGATCAGCGTGTACGACCGCGATGAATTCCGCGAGTACACGCCGAGCGGCGAACCGCTCCGGCGGGTGCGGACGTCGGCCGAGTGGTACGGCGGGCGGCGGGAACACCTGGAGTTCGTCGAGATCGCTTCGGCGGAAGGGGGGCGGGCGTGAACGACGTCATCTACTGGCTGGGCGTGGTGACGGTGGCGGCGCCGACGGCGGTCACACTGCTGCTCGCCGTCGTCCTGCTCCTCGGCCGCCCGCCGGAGTGGTTCACGCACCGCCTGTTGCAGTGCGGCACCGTGGTCGGCCTGGTGGCGGTGCTGGGTGTGTTCGCGCTCATGTTGGGGAGCGGCGAGCGGGACGTGAAGGTGAACCTGGGCACCTGGGTGCACGTGCCGCCGAACTACCACTTCCAGTTGGAGTTCCTGTTCGACCGCCTGTCGGTGCCGTTCGCCGCCCTCAGCCTGATGCTGTGCGGGGTGATCGGCGCGTTCGCCGCCCGGTACATGCACCGCGAGCCGGGCTTCCACCGCTTCTTCCTGCTGTTCGCCCTGTTCGCCACCGGCATGACCGCCGCGGCCGTGGCCGGGTCGGTGGAAACGCTGTTCGCCGGGTGGGAACTGGTCGGCCTGTCGAGCGTGCTGCTCATCGGCTTCTTCCACGAGCGGCCCGCCCCGGTGCGGAACGGCTTCCGCGTGTGGGTCGTCTACCGGGCGGCCGACGCGGCCCTCTTGCTCGCCGCCATCCTGACGCACCTGATGGTGAAGGAGCACGACGGCGACTTCCACCACCTGCTGGGCAGCGGGGCGTGGCCCTACGAGGCGGCGACGGTGGAGCCGTGGCAGGCGATGGTGATCGGCGGGCTGCTGCTGTTCGCGGCGGCCGGCAAGTCGGCCCTGCTGCCGTTCAGCGGGTGGCTGCCGCGGGCGATGGAGGGGCCGACGCCGAGTAGTGCGGTGTTCTACGGGGCGCTGTCCGTCCACCTGGGGGCGTTCCTGCTGCTCCGCGTCAGCCCGCTGTTCGAGAAGTCGGTGCCGCTGGCGTCGGTCACGCTCGCCCTCGGCCTGTGTACGGCGGTGTACGCGGCGGTGGTCGGGCGGGTGCAGACGGACATCAAGTCGGTGCTGTCATTCGCCTCCCTCACGCAGGTGGGCATCATCGTCGCCGAGATCGGCCTGTGCGGACTGCTGGGCGGCCAACTGTCCGACTCGTGGGGTGAGGCGCTGTGGTACGTGCCGCTCGTCCACCTGATCGGCCACGCCTGCCTGCGGACCCTGCAATTCGTGCGGGCGCCGAGCCTGCTGCTGGATTACAAGGCGGTCGAGAACGCGATCGGCGACAAGTTGCCGCGGGCGACCGCCACGCCCGGCCTGGGGCTGTACCGCTTCGCCCTCGACCGCGGGCACCTGGACGCCCTGCTGAGTGAATACGTCGCCCGCCCGTTCGTCGCCCTGTTCCGCTCCTTCGACCGCCTGGAAGCGAAGTGGGCCGACTGGCTGAACGGCACGCCGGGTGACACCGCGCCTCCCTCGGTGGGAGGGGGCTTAGCGGGACGACCGACGGCGTCCCCGTCGTCGTTACCGCACCCCGCCACCGCCGAACTGACGGAGACACGCCCGTGACCTGGCACGACCTGCCGTGGTTGGAAATCGCCGTCGGGCTGCCGCTGCTCCTCGCCGTCCCGGCCGCGCTCGCGAAGAGCCGGATGGCCGGCGTGTGGTGGGCGACGGCCGGGTGCGGACTGTCGGTGCTGGCCACCGCCATCGCCTGGGCGGTGCAACACTGGGCCGGCGGGCGAGGAAGCGGCCCGCTGCTCCGGGTCGACGAGCTGAGCGCCCCGCTGCTGCCCGTCGTCGCCCTGCTCCACCTGCTTACCGCCGCCACCACCTCGCGGCAGAAGGCCGAGCGGTTCGCCCCCGCCCGCTTCCTGCTCAGCCTGGGCATGCGGCTGGCGGTGTTCGCCGCCATGCAGACGTGGCTGCTGGTGCCACTGCTCGTCGCCGCCGTCGTGCCCCCCTTCTTCGACCTGCGGGTGCGGGGCAAGCCGACGCGGGTGTACGTCATCCACATGGCGGCGTTCACCCTCCTGCTGCTGCTCGGCTGGGGCCTGTCCGCCGCCGGGATGAAGGAGGCCGGGGCGGTACTGTTCGTGCTGGCGGCGCTCGTCCGCGGCGGGGTGCTGCCGGCCCACGTGTGGGTGCCCGACCTGTTCGCCAACGGGTCGCTCAACTCGGCCCTGCTGTCCGTCGGCCCGCTGGTCGGCGTGTACGCGGCGGTCCGGCTGGCCATGCCCGACGCCCCGGCGTGGGTGCTCCCGCTGGTGACGGTGCTGTCGCTCGTCACGGCCGTCTATTCCGCAGGGCTGGCGGTGGTGCAAACCGAAGTGCGGCGGTTCATCGCCCACCTGTTCGTCAGCTTCGCCTCCCTCGTGTTCGTCGGGCTGGAAGTCCACACCACCGAGAGCAGCACCGGCGCACTCGCCCTGTGGTTCTCGCTCATGCTGTCGGCCACCGGGCTGGGGCTGGTGGTGCGGGCGGTGGAAGACCGCTACGGGCGGCTCCCGCTGAACGCCCACCACGGGCTGTACGAGCGGTCGCCCCTGCTGGCGGTCGGCTTCCTGGTGTGCGGTCTGGCGTGCGTCGGCTTCCCCGGCACGGTCGGGTTCGTGTCCGCCGAACTGCTGGTGGACGGCACACTGCACGCCAACCCGTGGGTGGGGGTGAGCGTGATCGCGGTGTCGGCCCTGAACGGCATCGCCGTGCTGCGGGCGTTCTGGCTGCTGTTCACCGGTCGGCGGGCGCCCGCCGGCGCGGCCGAGTTGCCGCTCTCCCGCCCGGAACGGCTGGCGGTGATCGGCCTGTGCGTGCTGCTGGTGGCCGGCGGGTTGTACCCGCAACCGGAACTGGACTCGCGCATCAAGGCCGTGGACGTCCTTTTCCCGGCCGGCGACCGCCAGCCACACGAACACTAACCCGCCCCTCCCATCTCGGCCCGCGCGGCGCACTTGCTGCCTCGCGGGCCGCTTCACTTTCCCGCCACCTGCGACGGCTGGCCGCTCGTGTCGTACCACATCGAGTGAGCTGATTCCGAACACCCCGGCCGAGTCCCACATCGGAGAAGCGGATGCACGCGACCCTCCCGACGCGATTCCTCTCCCCACTGCTCGCCGTTCTCGCACTCGCCGGGGCGGGAGTGCGGGCAGCCGAGAAGTGGGCCGACGCCAAGTTGCCCGTCACGTCCGGTTTGGAACTTTGGCTCGACGCTGCCCGTGCCACCGCCGACAAGCCGCCCCCGCTCGACGGCAAATTGGAAACGTGGGCCGACGCTTCCGGCAAGGGACGGCACCTCGTTCAGCCGAAGGCGAACGCACGGCCGGTGCGAACGCCCGTCGGCACCTCGTCGGTGGTGCGGTTCGACGGCGAGGATGACCACCTGCGGGCGGTGAAGCAGGGGCTGACCGCCGACACGTTCACCGTCTACGTGGTCGCCGCCCCGCGGCAGAACCCCGGCGGGTTCCGCGGGGTGTTGGCGTTCAACTCGCCCGACGGGCGGGACTACGAAACGGGGATGTGCCTCGACCTGGGGTCGTCCGCCGGGCCGCGGTTCAACACGTTGAACGTGGAAGGCCGCGGGTTCGGTGGCTTTCAGAGCTTGCTCAAATCCGACACGCCGTTCGGCGAGTTGCACACCCTCGAACTGACCGCCGACGCGAAGGCGGTGAAGTTGACCGCCGACGGCAAGCCGGCCGGCGAACGGAAGCGGGACGGCAAGCCGATCAGCCTGGACGAGATCACCGTCGGCGCACGCTTCTACACGAACGACCCCGGCCCGCAGAAGGTGGAGAGTTTCGGCAAGTGGGACGTGGCCGAGGTGCTGGTTTACAACCGCGTGCTGTCCGACGACGAGATGAAGCAGGTTCGCGCCTATCTGGACGCCAAGTACGCCGAGTTGCGGAAGAACCTGCCGCCCGACGCCGACGGCCCCGGCGTCCCACTCGTTCCCGTCAAAGACCCGCCGCCGGTGCAAGTGCTGCTGCCGGGTTTCGTAGTCCGCGAGTTGCCGGTCGATCTCACCAACATCAACAACGTGCTGTACAAGCCCGACGGCACTCTCGTAGCGCTCGCCTACAACGGCGTGATCTACCACCTGAAGGACACCGACGGCGACGGGCTGGAAGACAAGGCGACGGTGTTCTTCGACAGCAAGGGCACACTGTCGTCGCCCATCGGCATGGCCCTCACCCCGCCGAAGTACAAACACGGCGACGGCGTGTTCCTGGCCACCAAGGGCAAAGTGTTGCTCGTGACCGACACCGACGGCGACGGCAAGGCGGACAAGGAAATCGTGGTGGCCGAGGGGTGGAAGGAGTTCAGCGTCAACATCGATGTGATCGGCGTGGCGGTGGACCCGAAGGACGAGAGCGTCTATTTCGGCCGCGGCACGCCGAACTACGCCAACGCCTACTTGCTCGACAAGGAGGGCAAGGCGGCGTTCAACCTGAACGACGAACGCGGCACGATCCAGCGGGTGTCGCCCGACTTCAAAACCCGCGAGGTGGTGGCGAAAGGCATCCGCTTCCCGGTGGGCATCCGGTTCAACCGCCACGGCGACCTGTTCTGCACGGATCAGGAAGGGGCGACGTGGATGCCGAGCGGCAACCCGTTCGACGAACTGCTGCACATCCAGAAGGATCGGTACTACGGCTTCCCGCCGCGGCACCCGAAGCACCTGCCGGATGTCCTCGACGAGCCGAGCACGTTCGACTACGGCCCGCAGCACCAGTCCACCTGCGGGTTCTGCTTCAACGAGCCACTGAAGAAGGACGGCCCGACGTTCGGCCCGAAGGCGTGGGCCGGCGACGCCATCGTGACGGGCGAATCCCGCGGCAAGCTCTACCGCACGCAACTGGTGAAATCGAAGGCCGGGTACGTCGCCCGCAACCACCTGCTGGCGTGCCTGAGCATGTTGACGATTGACTGCTGCGTGACGCCGGACGGCGGGCTGCTGGTGGCGTGCCACAGCGGCGGGCCGGACTGGGGCAGCGGGCCGACGGGCAAGGGGAAGCTGTTCAAGATCAGCTACATCGACGACCAGCCGCAACCGGTGCTGGTGTACCCGTCGGGCACCCGCGAGGTGCGCGTCGAGTTCGACCGGCCCGTCGGTCCGGCACTGCTGAAGGACGTCGCGAAGCAGGCGAAGCTGACCGTCGGGAAGTTCGTGCGGGCCGGCGACCGGTTCGAGACCATCTGGCCCGGCTACGCGGTGGTGGTGAACGAGCGGGCCGCCCCGCGGTTCGACATCCCGGTTCGCTCCGCCCAACTGACCCCCGACCGGCGCACGCTGGTGCTGGCCACCGACCCGCTCCCGGCGGCGGTGCATTACGCGCTCACCCTGCCCGCCCCCGGCCGCCCCGAAAAGCCGGCCAAGGGCACGCTGCGTCAGGTGCCCGAGATCGACCTCGACTTCGACCTCTCCGGCGTGGAAGCGACGTGGAAGTCGAAGGACGGCAAGCAGGACTGGACCGGCTGGCTGCCGCACGCGGATCTAGAGGTGGCGAAGGCGTTCACCGCCGGCAGCGCCCCGCACGATGCTCTTTGGAAGGCGATGGAAGGAGGGGGTGAGTTGACGCTGAAGACCAAACTCGACCTCACCAACATGCTCCGCCCTCGCGTGCAACCGGGGTCGAAGCTCGACCACGAATTCCCGGCGGAAGGGGTATACCTCGACTTTGAGGCGTATGGTGGTGTTGAGTTCAAATCCCCCGCAAAGTCAGGCTTCGGTAGGCGCGGTGAGTTGGAAACCGGCAGTGCCAGGTTTGACAATGGCCTCACCCAACCGGTGGCTGTCGAGTTCCACATTGCGAACGCCGTTTGGTTGGATGGTATGAAGTTGGCAGCGTGGTTCCACACCACTGAAGACCCGAAGATTCCGCGTCCGCTCGCTGTCCGCCGCTTCATCCAGCCGTGGGCGAACACCGACCCGAAGGCGCTCGGTCAGGACGTCGTCGCCGTTCGCCCGAAGGAGTTGGACGGCGGCAGTTGGGCGAAGGGGCGGGCGGTATTCTTCAGCGAACAGGCGGCGTGCGGGAAGTGCCACACCGTCCACGGCAAGGGCGGGAACATTGGCCCCGACCTGTCGAACCTGATCCACCGCGACTATGTCTCGGTGCTCCGCGACATCACGAAGCCGAGCTTCGCCATCAACCCGGACCACCTCACGCAGGTGATCCACCTGGATGACGGCCGCAGCTTCACCGGCGTGGTGCGGATCGAGGGCGACAAGATGATCGTCGGCGACAAGGACGGCAAGGTGTCGGAGTTCCCACGCAAGTCAGTCGAGAAGATCGCCGCGTCGCCGCTATCGGTCATGCCGGAGGGGGTGCCCGAACTGCTCGGCGCGGAGAGGATGAAGGACTTGCTCACGTTCCTCCTCACCGACCCGGTACGGATGCCCGACTACGGCACCGGCAAGCCGCCGGAAGCCCGCACCCGCAAGGAACTGGCCGCGGTGCTGGCCGGGGCACCGGCGACACCCGCCGAGGTGAAGCCGTTCAGCGTCGTGCTGGTGAGCGGAAAGAAGGACCACGGCCCCGGTGAACACGACTACCCGGCGTGGCAGAAGGCGTGGAAGGAACTGCTCGGCACCGCCGACAAGACGACCGTGCAGACGGCGGACGACTGGCCGACGGCCGACCATTTCAAGTCAGCCGACGTGCTGCTCTTCTACCAGCAGGGCAAGTGGACAGCCGAGCGGGCGAAGGACATGGACGCCTTCCTGAAGCGGGGGGGCGGGGCGGTCTACATCCACTACGCGGTGGACGGTGGGGCCGACGCGCCGGGGTTCGCCCAGCGGATCGGGCTGGCCTGGCAGGGCGGCAAGTCGAAGTTCCGCCACGGGCTGTTGGAGTTGGGCTTCGACACCAGCACCAAGCACCCCGTCGCCCGCAACTTCGACACGGTGAAGTTCACCGACGAGAGCTACTGGAACCTCGTCGGCGACCCGAAGGGCGTGACGGTGCTGGCCCGCGGGAAGGAAGACGGCCGGGACCAACCGCTGTTCTGGGCGATGGAGCAGGGGAAAGGGCGGGTGTTCGTGTCAATCCCCGGCCACTTCTCGTGGACGTTCGACGACCCGCTCTTCCGCGTGCTCCTGCTGCGGGGCATCGCGTGGACGGGTGGGCAGCCGGTGGACCGCTTCAACTCGCTCGCCACGCCGGGGGCACGGCTGAAGGATTAGAGCGTTTCGAGGTGGGTGGCTGGTTTGGATCGGAGGCCCGACCGTGAGGGA
>JANNDF010000436.1:0-1702 GCA_031387445.1 Planctomycetia bacterium | reverse complement strand
TGGATCTGACCACCCGACCCCTGGCGGGGTCGGCTCCTGGTTTACTCCTTCAAATCCCCTTCGTTGAACAGCGTGAACCCCTGATTTTGTAGCGTGCTCGACACGTGCTCGCAGTCGTGAACGTGGATCGCCACGGCGGTGCTGCCCATCGGCCCGACGCCGATGAGCAGCGGGTACAGGTAGTGGATATCGATCTCGGCTTTCAGCAGTGCCTTCGTGATGGTGATCAGCGGCTGGTCGTTGTCCGGGATCTTCACCACCAGCAGGTCCGACTCGGTGAACGGCAGCTTGGCGGCCGTCAGCACCTCGTAGGCCCGCTCGTAGTCGCTCGGCACCAGCCGGATGATGGCGCAGTCGGACGTTTCCACCACGTTCAACGACACCACCCGCACGTCGGTCATCTCGAACTTCCGCACCAGTTCCAGCAGCGCCCCCAGCCGGTTGGCCAGGAACACGTTGAACTGCCGCACACTCGGCCAGTCGCGGGCGCGGGCGGTGGCGAACCCGACCCCCGCGCCTTCGCCTTCGTCGTCGCCGATCGTCATGCCGCATCCCCGGGTGTGGTGATGCCATCAGTTTACACTGGGAGCGGTCGGCCGTCAGCTTTCAGCCGGCGGAACACAGGCCTCCTTTTGTGGCTGAACGCTGACCGCCGAATGCTGACCGCTTCCCCGCAAACTCCCGACCCGCTTCCGGCGTCGTAACTGGCAACCCGGTTCCCATCGACAGCCCCCGCCGTGTGGCGTACCGTGGCGGTGCAGGTCCGATTCAACTCCCCCCCGAGGTCGGCATGTCTCACCCGTGCAAAGTGATCCTGTCGGCAGTGCTGGTCGGCTGCTTGGCCGGGCTGGCGTCCGCCGCCCCGGTGCCGACGAAGGCGGACACCACACCCGCCGGCAAGGCGCGGCAGGCGCTGGAGAAGAAGATCAGCCTGAAGGCGGAGAACAAGTCGCTGACGGAAGTGGTGGAAATGCTCCGCGAGGAGGCGAAGGTGGAGGTGACGCTCGACACGCCGGCCTTCCAACAGTTCGGCATCGACGTGAACACCCCGGCGGTGAACTGCGACCTGAAAGACGCGAAGGTGCGGGACGTGATGAAGGCGGTGCTGGCCAAGTACAACCTGCGGTGCGGGGTGACCGGCGACGGGCTGGTCGTCTCCACCGAAGACGGGCTGATCGCCAAGCAACTGCGGCATCGGGTGGACCTGGACGTGACCGACCGGCCGCTCGGCGAGGTGCTGAAGGGGCTGGCCGACCAGACCGGGGCGAACGTGGTGCTCGACTCACGGCCGGGCAAGAAACTGACCGACGCCCCGGTGACGCTGAAGGCGGACGACGTGCCGGCGGAGACGGCCGTGCGGCTGGCGGCCGAGATCGGCGGGTACAGCGTGGTGCGGATGGGCAACGTGCTGTTCGTCACCACCACCGAGCGGGCGGACAAGTTGCGGCCGGACGCCGACAAGCCGGTCGCCCCGGCCACCCCGCTCCCGCTGTTCCCCACCGACCCGCTCCTGCCGCCTATGTTCGGCGTGCCACCGGGTGGGATCCTCCCGCCGGTCATCGAACCGCCCCCGCCGCCGGTGCAAGAGAAGAAGTGACAACAAAGTAGGTGCCGCGAGCCGAGCGGCACTCGCCGAACAGAGGCCCGACCGTGAGGGAGGGCGCCGATCACTTGGTCAGAAGTTGCTGGCGCCCTCCCTCAC
>JANNDF010000346.1:0-5327 GCA_031387445.1 Planctomycetia bacterium | reverse complement strand
GGAACGGGCCAGGCCGAAGTCCACGAGCTTGGGTTCGTTGTCGGCGTTGAAGAGGATGTTGCCGGGCTTGAGGTCGCGGTGGAGCAGGTTGTGCTTGAGCGCCATGTCGAGCGCAGAGGCGATCTTGATGCCGACGTCCAGAACGTCGAGCTCCGGCACGCGCTGGACAAGGGCCGCGGGTGCAAGCCACTCGTGGTCGCACCCGCGGCCCTTGCGGGCCGGGTTCGCCAAAATCCGGATCACCGCAGCGAGTCCAGAATCTTCATCCGCATGGCACTGAGTGCGGGCACCAGCCCGCCGAGCCGCCCCATGACGAGCGCGAACAGCAAGCCCATGGCCACCACCTGCGGGTCCACGTCAATCGTCAGCGTGATGCTCTTGCCGCCCGGCCCGCCGCCCCCGCCGCTGAGCGTGCTGCTCGCCGACTTGCCGTTCACCGTCAGCCACGCCAGGATCACCCCCAGCCCGCCGCCGACGAACGCCACCGTCAGGCTCTCCAGCAGGAACGACACCATCACCTGCCACCGCTTGAACCCGAGCAGCCGGAGGACGCCGATGTCCTTGATCCGCTGGGCGATGCTGGCGAACATGGTGGTCATCATGCCGAACACCCCGCCGACGGCCATGACCAGGCAGACGATGATGATGGCCGTCAGGAAGGTGTTGTTCGTCTTGGTCAGTTCGGCGTAGTAGTCGGGCTCGCTGAACGCCCGCAGCTTCTGCTGGGTGTACTTCTTGGTCAGGTAGTTGGCGTACGCCTTGGACGCCTGGCGGGTGTCCTGCTCCGTCCGCATCACCAGGGTGCTGTACTTGTCCTTGCCCAGCGGCCCGTAGATGCGGTCGAACCGCTTGGCCCAGATCTCCGAGCCGAACGTCTTCCCCTCGCTCCTCATGACGCCCGTCACCACCCACGTCATCTCGCCCAGCTCGAACGTGTCGCCGACGCCCAGTTGCGGCTTGCCGTAATCCCCGCCGAGCGTCTTGGCGATGCCCTCGCCGAGCACGCACTCGATGCGGCTCTGCGGGTCGACGCCCACCTCCGAGAACCACTTGCCGCCGGGGTACAGTTGCACCTCGTGCACCCGCGCCGAGATGTCCGCGTCCTCGTGCGTGCGGAGCTGCACGAACCGCCGCCGGTTGGTGTTCGGCACCGGCTGGTTGACGCTGTAGTACGTCTCCTTCGCCGCCAGGAACTTCATCTCCCCGCCGAACTTCTCCTGCCGGATGCGCACCGGGGCGGTCGCCCGCCACACCTCCTTGCCGTCGTCCGTGAGGACCGGCTTGTCGGCCGCGTCCGTCACCTGCCGCACGTCGGCCGTCGCCCGCTCCACGTTGCCGATGTCCCCGTACCCCAGGTTGCTGAACACCTCGTCCGTCGACCCGTCGCTCAGCACGAACACGTTGCCGGGGATGCCGCTGTTGTCGGTCATCTTGTTCATGCCGTTGACGAACGCCAGCAGGAAGGCGAGCAGCCACACCACCCCGGTGAACGCCCCGGCCGTCATGCCGTTGGTCAGCCACCGCACCCGCAGGTTCCGCAGGTTGTACGCCAGCGGCACCTTGCCGATGAGCAGGAGGACGAGCACGTCCAGGGCGTACACGGCGAGGGCGACGAACGGCCAGTGCTCGACCATGGCCGGCGGCAGCTTGGCGTGCAGGGGGGTGGTGTACGTCTCGCGGGCCTGCGGGGAGAAGCGGGCGAGCGCCGCCTTCTTGTCCGCCTCGGTGCGGCCGAGCGGCAGAATGTCGGCCGGGGCGGGCATGAAGAACCGGGCCACCGCCCCGAACGACCCCTTCTCCGGCAGCGGCAGCCGGCTCACCCCCTCCACCGACACGGCCAGCAGGCCGAACAGGACGGCCAGCCCGGTGAACACCGCCCCCACCCGCCGGGCCAGGCGGGCGACCCACCAGCCGCGGGTGGGCACGGCGTCGTTCAGCACCGACTCCTGCGGGTTGAGGGCCGGGTACGCGAGCAGCAGGGCGGACAGCGGGAGGAGAGACAGGGCGAGGACGCCCGCCGTGCCGAGCAACCGCCAGATGTTCGTCCGGTACCGCACCGCCATCCCGTAGGCCCGCAGGTCGTCGCGGGTATCGGTTCCCTGCCACAAGACCAACAGCCGGCCGACGACCCAGAGTAGCCCGCCGACGAGCGACACGGTGACGAGCGCGACGGTTCCGGCGACGACGGCTTCGGGGGCCGGGGCGGGGTCAGGGGGAGGGGTGTCGGGCGGCGGCGGGGTGGTGGTCGGGGTGTCGGCCGTCTCCACGATCGTGGCCGGCGGGGGGGCGGGCGGGGTGAGTGGGCCGCCGCTCACGACGTAGGCGACCGTCCCGAGGGCGAAGAGGAACACGGCACACCCGCCGAACGCCAACCCGCCGAGCAAGGAGACCCCCATCGTGCGGACGATCCGCTCGCCCACCTCGGCCGGCGGCAGCGGCCGACCGGCCGCGTCCCGCCGCGGGCGGGTCAGCCACCGCAGGGCGGCGACGCCGACCATCGGGGTGAACATCCCGGCCAGGAACTGGATGAACGCGCAGGCCAATGTGACGGCCGAGGCGAAGAACCCCAACTCGGCGGTCCGCTCCACCCCGTCGGCGTCGTGGTACTTCCGCTTCCACATCGACATCGGACAACCCCGTGATGAGTTCGGACGCGGCGGCTCGCCAAGACGACACTCACGCCACCTGGGCGAACACCTGAGACACCTTCACCTTGCGGGCGTTCCAACTGGGCAGGGCCGCCCCGATCAGGCCGACGGCGATGCCCAGCAGCGGGCCGTACAGCAGGATCTCTTCCGGGAACTTCATGTTGTCGAAGAACTTGAGCGGGCCGTCCAGTTGGGCGTTGATCCAACTGATCACCCGCGGCAGGAAGTACACCACCACCGTGCTCAGCAGGCCGCCGTACACGCCCACCAGCACGGCCTCGGCCACCACCATGCCCATCACCTGCCACGGCTGGAAGCCGAGCACCTTCATGACGGCCATCTCCCCCCACCGCTCCCGCACGCCGATGGTGATGGTGATGCCGATGACCAGGCACATGATGCCCACGATGGCCGGCATGATGATGTACTTGGTGCCCCACAGGATGTCCTTGAGCGGCTCCAGGAAGCTGCCGATGGCGGCCGAGAACGTCTCCATCTTGACCGGCCGCTCGAAGTTCTTGGCCCCGTTCACCTGCTCGGCCAGCCGCTCGAACGCCGGCTTGTTCGGCATCCGCACCCACACCAGGTTCAGGCTGCGGTCGTTCAGCGGGTGCGCCTTCCCCTTCCTCGCCTCGTACTCGTCCAGCTTGCTCCGCAGGTAGTCGTACCGCATGGCCGAAGCCGTGCTCAGGCGGGTGCCGGACGGGAACGCGCCGACGATGACGCACTCGAACTCGAGCTCCTTGTAGTTGGTGCCGTACACCTTCACCGTCTGCCCCACCCGCAGGTTCATGATCTTCAACTGGTCCTCGCCGATGATCACGTTCCGCTTGTCCTGCTTCACCAGTTCCATCACCCGCACCAGGTCGGCCCACCGCTTGTCGCCCAACTCCTCCCGCTTCAGCCCCTGCTCGCTCATCATGCCCGTCACCACCGCGTCCGGGTCGAGGGCGAAGAAGAAGGTGCTGCTGTCCTTCGTGAACTTGGTCGGGTCGGTGCTCGCCCCGACGAAGCTCCACGTCATCATGTTGTCCTTCAACCCCTGCTTGGTGAGCACCTCCAGGCGGGCGTCGTCGGCCGCACTCAGGCCGCCCGCGGGGGCGATGAACAGCCGCTCGTTCTCCTCCGCCGTCACGTCCCCGATGGGCGACGGCGGCAGCCCTTCGGTGCGGCGGTAGGCGGTCGTCAGCGGGCGGGGGCGGTCGGCCGGGTCCAGCTTCTCGATCACCCCGGCCAGCTTGCCCAGGTAGCCCGGCGGCATCTGGCTGGGGATGCCGTACTTCTCCGTCAGGATGACCATCTGCTGCCCCTCCTTGTCCTTCGTCATGTCGTCCAGTGACTTCACGATGCCGTAGATGAAGGTGAGCATCCCGGTGAGGACGAACAGGGCGGCGTAGGTGAGGGCCGTGCGGAGCAGGTTCCGCCGCAGGCTGCGGAACACCAGCCCGCCGATCTTGCTCAGCTTGCCCACCGGGTCGGGCAGGTTTTGGATCCCCTTCAGCCCCCACTCCATCAGCACGAGGGCGAAGAAGAAGACGGGCAGGGAGGCGAGGGCCAGGACGGTGAGGATGAGCAGGGCGACGAAGAACCACACGCCGGCGAACAGCGCCGCTTCCAGCAGGGACATGTCCGGCGCGCCACCCAGGCCGGCCATCGCTTCGGGGGTCATGGGGAACTCCGAGTGTGTTCGGGCGAGCCGAGCGGCGTGAGCCGCCGGGTTCCGGTCGGGTGATTCACCGCGCCGCCGCGGCCTTCCGCGGCGGGGCGTCGCCGGGCACGATCCGCCCTTTTTCCAAATGGATGATCCGCTGGGCACGCTCGGCCGCGTGCGGGTCGTGCGTCACCATGATGATCGTCTTGCCCAGTTCGCTCCGCAGTTGGTCGAGCAGGTCGAGGGCGTTCTCGGCGCTCTTGGCGTCGAGGGCACCCGTCGGCTCGTCACACACCACGATCGTCGGGTCGGTCACGATCGCCCGTGCGATGCCCACCCGCTGGCACTGCCCGCCGCTCAGCTTGCCCGGCCGGTGCGACATGCGGTCGGCCAGATCGACGATTTCCAGCGCGTTCTTCACCCGCTCACGCCGCTCGCTCGCGGTCATCGGCAGCAGCAGCAGGGGCAGTTCCACGTTCTCGGCGGCGGTGAGCACCGGCAGCAGGTTGTAGAACTGGAAGACGAACCCGACGTTCCGCGTCCGCCACTTGGCCAGTTCGCTCTCGGACAAGACGGAAATGATCTGGTCGCCCACGCGGATGCTGCCGTGGGTGGGCGAGTCGAGGCCAGCGATCAGGTTCAGGAGCGTCGTCTTGCCGCTCCCCGACGGCCCCATGAGGGCGACGAACTCGCCCTCCTCGACCTCCAGGTTCAGGTCGTCGAGCACGCGGATCGGCTCCGGCGACTCGGGGTTGAAGGTCTTTTCCAGTTCGACGACTTCGACAATCGCCATGACGGTGTGCCTCGTGTCGGGCGGGCGGGATGGGAATCATGGGGGGGGGGGGGGGGGGGGGGGGGGGGGGGGGGGCGCGCGCCGCGGCCGGGGGGGGGGGGGGGGGGGGGGGGGGGCGCGGGGGGGGGGGGGGGGGGCGGGGGGGGGGGGGGGGGGGGGGGGGGGGCGGGCGGGGGGGGGGGGGGACGGCGGAGTCGTGGAGGGCGGTTCCGTGGGCGGCGGCAGCGTGGAGGGC
>JANNDF010000345.1:0-1548 GCA_031387445.1 Planctomycetia bacterium | reverse complement strand
CTGCGGAACCGCACCCGGAGGGTGCGGTGTACTTTGCCGGACCTACTTTGGCAGCCACCCGCCGCCGAGGTCGAGCCGGTAGAGCATCTGGTTGTACTCGTACCGCGGGGTCTGGTCGGGGTTGCCGCTGAACGTGTTCGTGTAGGTGCCCTCGAAGTAGATCACCTTACCGCCGTCGCGGTCGAACTGCGGGTGCTGCACCGGGTTGTAGAAGTCCTTGCGGTCGTGCGTGAGGATCTTGGTGGCCGTCCCCCACGGGCCGGTCGGCGCATCGGCTTCCGCGTACCACACCTCACCCAGAAACGACTCCTTCCCGCCGATCTGGTTGGCGATCATTACCCACTTCTTGCGGTAGGCGTTCCAGTTCACGCTCCCGCGGTGCATCACCAGCACCGCCCCCTTGCCGTCCTTCAATTGCACGCGGGCGTCGTCGGAGGTCAGCACTTTCGCCTTCACGAGTTTGGCCTCGGCTTCGGGATTCAGCGGCGGGGCGTTCGCCCGCCACGTGTACTTCGCCCGCCCCTTGTCGTCGCGGTCGATCTCCGGCTTCGCCACCGTGCTGCTCGGCTTCAGGCAGGTGAACGCCTCGTACTTCGTCAGGTCCGTGAACGCCGCTTCGGTGGCCGGCACCCGTACGAGCGGGAACGGGTTGCCGAAGTACAGGTACTCGGTGTCGCCGTCCTTGTGCTTGAACGAGTGGCCGGTCGGCAGGATCTGTGAACTGAGCGGCACGTCGGTGTGACGCACGAACTCCTTCTTGGCGTCGTCGTACACCACCAGCCCGCGGGCGTGAACGGCCATCTTCGTGTCCACCTTCGCGTACTCGCCCCACAAGCGTTCTTTGCCGTGTTTGCCCGGAAGCACCACCAGGCTTTCCACCCACGTCGGCCCGTCGCCCGGCATCTTCGCCGCCCCCTTTACGAACCCCTTGCCGTCGTCCAGGTAGTCGAACTGGTACGGCTTCTCCGGGTCGAACTTGGCGGCGGTGGTGGCGGCGGTCATGTGGAAGTTGCCGAGCGGGTACTTGGCCTGCGTGGTGTCGCCCCACATCCAGAAAAGCCGGTCGCCATACGGGGCCATGAACACGCTGTCGCACCCCAGCACGCGGGCGTTCGTGCCCGGCTTGTCGAACGGCACCTCGCGGCCGGCCTTGATGCTCTCGGCGTACACACCATCGCCCGTGACGCGGTGCAACCGCTCGGCGATGTTCACCCGCTTCACCTTCACGCTCACTTTCTCGCCGGCCTTCGGCGTGAGCCGCACCCCGCGGATGCCGAACCCGTCTTTCGGCACCTCGTACCCGTGGGCGGTCACGCCGAAGAACACCTCCGTGTCCAACAGGCCGGGTTCGTCGAACGCGATCACGCCGGCGTTGTCGGTGACGTACCTCAGGTGGTTGGTGGTGCGGAGTTCGACCAGCGGGACGGGCCGACCGGTGGCGTCGTCGGTCACTTCGATGACGCACGGTTTGACCGGAGCCGCGAGGAGCACGGAGAGGAGGAGGGGTGTCATGGGTGGGACCTCACCCCCCGGCCCCCTCTCCCAGGG
>JANNDF010000335.1:0-5918 GCA_031387445.1 Planctomycetia bacterium | reverse complement strand
GCTCATCACAACCGCCCGGCGAGAGATGTTCCCGGTACAACAACGGGCACCGAAGACCGGCCGAGCGTAACCCGCTGCGGCCCCAAAGGCTCGCCGAAATCGAGCTTTTCAAACCAAATTCCACTCGCCGGGAATTGCTGCTCGCCGACCACTGCCTCGACCTGGCGTTCGACTTCTTGACGAACACAACGTACGAACCGGTGCGGCACACCGTCTTCGTCCCACACCTGCGGGCCGTCGTCCGCGAGCACCTCGTGAGCGTGGAGCACGACCGGCACGTGCGGACGGGCGAGTTGCGACGTCGGATCGTGCCGCTGGTCCTCGACAGCGGCGACCATGACGAGGTGCCGTGGGGGGCTGGTGCCGCTGGTCGCCCAGGCCGCCATCGGCATGAGGGCCACCGCCCCGGTCCCACCCCACCCCCGTCCCGGCAGCACGTTCCTGCCGGACCTGCCCGACCTGATCGTGCCTGCCCACCTGCTCGCCCACCGCCGACTGGTCGTCCGGCACGGCCGCGGGGTGAGCGTCGCCGGACTTATCGAGGTCCTCGTGCGGGTTCTGCCCGGGCGGAGGGTCGCCGTCGTCTGCTCGCGGCGGCGGGACGTCGGCCACCTGACCGCCGGACTTACCGCTTTGGGCGGTGGACGCCGGCGGATTCTACTCCGCCGGCCACAACCCATGAAGCCAGATCGCCAAAGGTGGCGGTCGGCACGTCCGCCGGCCTGACCTCGTCGGCCGCCCGGGCCGCCGGGTGCTCGGTCGTCATCGCCCTCGACGCGCTCAATTTCTGCGGCCCGGGCGGCGTGCACCCGCGGGCCGAGCTCGCATGGTTGGACGCCCACTGGCTCGGGCTGGTGGCCGACGACCGGCCGGTGTCGCCGCTGGAGCGGGACCGGCTCGTCTGCTTCATCGGCCCCGCCGAACTGGCTATCCCCGCCCACGGCCGGGTGCGGCGGCGGGTGGTGTTCACCTCGCAGTTGATCGCGCGGCCGAACGGCCGCGGGTACGAGCGGCTGGTGATGGCGCTGGCCGGCGAACTGGCCGGCCGCGGTCCGGGCGATCCAGACGTACCTGCTCACCGGCCTGCCCGCGGACGAGGTGGCCACCCGCACCCACATGACCCCGGCCGCGGTAGCCGCGTACGCCGCCCTGTTCTTCGCCGTCCGGGAGGCCGACCCGCTCAGCCGCGAACTGCGGGTGGAGGCGCGAGCCTGCGACGACCGGCTGGTGAAGGCGGCCCGGCAGGGCGGGGCGAAACTGGTGGCCGCGCGGGTGCAATACGAGGCGAGTGACCCCTCGCTGGGTGTGCCACTGGCCGAGCGGTTCGAGCGGGACGACCTGCGCGACGAGTTGTTGGACCGCGACCCGACGGCGTACGTGTGGGCGGTGGACCGACTGCGGCGACTCCACGGCCGGTCGTGACCGGTCGAGTTCGCGGACAGCGTTCGGGAGCGGGCGGCGGGGTTCCGCCTCACCCGTCGCACATACCGGGTGGGAGAACAATGTCATGCCATGGGAACGGCGGTGCCCTCGATGGTACTACTACGAGATGCGCCGGGTCGACGGGAAGCCGCGACGGGTCTACCGCGGCACCGGGTCCGCCGGCCCGCTGCACGAGTTGCTCACGAGCTACGAGCGGCGACAGCGGGCGGAACTGTTGACGGCAGCGGCTGCCCGGAAGGCCGAGATCCTCGCCTTGTAGTCGGCGACCCGGCGCTTCTTGCACATGATCCGGCATCTTGTTCGAGCCGCTCGATTGGTTCACGGCGAGTACCAGCACAAGGGCCCGTGGCGGCGCGGGAACTTCACCCTCCGGAGGCTCAACCAGATGACCATGACAACCCCACCCGAAGTGACCGGGTTGGGCGATCGCCTTCTCGAACTCAACGACCGGGCCAACCACGACCCGGCCGCCCTGGCCGAGCGGGAAGACCTTCTCGACCGCCACCCGTTGGGGTGGGGAACCGGCGGCCCGCCGGTCCGCTGATACGGCCGCCGGGTGGGCCCGGCTGCTCGGCGACGGCGGTCCGGCGACCGAGGCCTGTCTGCGCCGGGAGGTGGCGGCGTGGAAGGCCGGGCTGGCCGGACCAAACTCGACGCCGCTGGTGACGCGGCCGTTGAGGCGGACGGGGTGGCGTGGCTGGCCCAGCGGTTCGCCGAGCGAGAGGTGTTCGCGGCCGGGGAGAAGAAACGAGCAGCGGCAGTGCAGCAGTTGCGTGTCGCCAACAGGCAGGTACAGGAGGCGATCAAGCTGATCGTGGTCGTCCGTACAACGTCCGACGCCGCGGTTCTCGCCATCAAGGACACACCCGCCGCCAGCGGCCCGCGGCTGTTCGGCGGAGCGGGGTGACGGGCGAGTGAGCGGGGGGCGACGTTCGACAAGGTGCCGGTGGACGCGGGGTACCGGTGGACGCGGAGCTGCCCGGCACACGGGAGGACGGTCGCCACCGCCCCGTCCCCCCGACGTGCAGGACGGGACTCCCCAGTTCACGCCAACCAAAGGTGCGCGTTCGGCACGGATCGGTTCGACTCGACCGGTGGTACTGACCTCATTCGAGGAGGTCCCGATGACGACCGCTTCGCCCGCCATGCCCCTACGCCCCCGAGCCCCGGCAGGATGTTCGCACCACGCTGGCCTTGTGCCTCCTGTTCACCTCTGCGCCGCTGATCGGCCTCGGCATAGACCACCTGATCCGCACCTGGGACGCTCCGGGCGACCACGGATTTCCGCACCGCTGTTGTCGGGGTTCCGACGGCAGAACGACCGGTCCCGCGGGCTCATGTCGGCGGACCACGACGGCGAACGCGGCTCGGCCCTCCGGCGCTCGCGCTCGGGGCGGCCGGCCTATCATCACACGGGGCGGGTTGGTCCGTCCCGGACGGCCGCCGACCCCGGAGGTGACGAGTGGTCCCCGCTCGCCGACTGATCGGAACGCACGACGTGCTGTTCGTCACCCTCGACACCCTGCGGTACGACGTGGCCGAGCAGTGCGCCGCGACAGATCGCACCCCGCACCTGGCGGCCGTGCTGCCGAGCGGGCGGTGGGAGCGGCGGCACACGCCGGGCAGTTTCACCTTCGCCGCCCACGCCGCCTTCTTCGCCGGCTTCCTGCCCACGCCCGTCACGCCGGGCAAGCACCCGCGGCCGTTCGCCCTGCGGTTCTCCGGCAGCGAGACGACAACCGACGACACGGCCGTGTTCGACACCCCGGACATCGTGAGCGGCTTCCGCGGCGCAGGGTATCACACCGTCTGCGTCGGCGGGGTCGGGTTCTTCAACAAGCAGACCCCGCTCGGGTTCGTGCTGCCGAACCTGTTCGACGAGAGCCACTGGTCGCCCGAGATGGGCGTGACCGATCCGCGCTCGACCGAGAACCAGGTGACCTTGGCCCTGGATCGTGTCGCCACTCTCCCACCATCTCGCCGGGTGTTCCTGTTCTTGAACGTCTCGGCCATCCACCAGCCGAACCGCTTCTACCTGCCGGGGGCGACGGACGACACGCTCGACTCGCACGCGGCGGCGCTGGAGTACGTGGACGGCCATCTCGGCCGGCTGTTCAACGGACTTCGACACGGGCGGTCGTGGCTGACGATCATCTGCTCTGATCACGGCACCGCGTACGGTGAAGACGGGTACACCGGCCACCGCCTGGCCCACCCGGTGGTGTGGGACGTACCCTATGCCGAGTTCGTCCTCCCCGCGGACCCCGGATGACCCCCACCACCCCGCACCCGGTACTGCACGGATCGCCGTTCGCCGGCTACGTGTACGCCTACCCGCACAAGACTGCGTACCGCCCGCTGCCGCCGCGGCCGCTCGCCGACGTGTGGGCCGACGAACCGCGGGACCGTCTGTTCCTGTACGTTCACATCCCGTTCTGTGCCATGCGGTGCGGCTTCTGCAACCTGTTCACCACCGCCCACCCGTCGGCTTCGCTGGTGCCGCTCTACCTCGACGCACTCCGCCGGCAGGCCGACGTGTTCAAGCAGGCGTTGCCCGACGCCCGGTTCGCCCGGCTGGCCGTCGGCGGGGGCACGCCGACGTACTTGGACGAACGCGAACTCGACGACCTGTTCCGCATCACCGACGTGCTGACCGGCGGGGCGACGTTGCCGGCCGCAATCGAATCGTCGCCGGACACGATCACCGCCGAGAAGGTCGAACTGCTCGCCGGCCGCGGGGTGACGAGGGTGAGCATCGGCGTGCAGTCGTTCATCGACGCCGAGGTGCGGGCGAGCGGGCGGCCGCAGACGCGCGCCGAAGTGGACGCGGCGCTGGGTCTGCTCCGCGGCCGATTCCCGGTGTTGAACCTCGACCTGATGTACGGCCTGCCGGGGCAGACGGTGGACTCGTGGCTGCACTCGGTCCACACGGCCGTGGAGTGGGGGGCGGACGAACTCTACCTCTACCCGCTGTACGTCCGCCCGCTCACCGGCCTGGGCAACTCGGCGAAGTCGTGGGACGACCTGCGGCTGAGCTGCTACCGCGAGGGCCGGGCGCTGCTGCTGGCCGAGGGGTACGAGCAGGTGTCGATGCGGTACTTCCGCAAGGCGGGAACCGGCGGGGAGGACGGCTGGGCGGAAGGGATGGTGGGGCTGGGCAGCGGTGCAAGGTCGTACACCCGCAGGCTGCACTCGTCGTTCGAATACGCCGTCGCCGCCGGCGGGGTGAAGGCGATCATCGCCGACTACCTGGGGCGAAGTGCGGAGGACTTGGCGAGCGTGAGTTACGGCTTCGAGTTGAACGCCGACGAGCAGCGCCGCCGCTTCCTGTTGCAGTCGCTGTTGAACGCCGACGGGCTGGACGCCGACCGCTACCGCCTCCGCTTTGGCACCGACCCGGCCGACGACTTCCCCGACCTGCTCACCTTCCGCGACCTGGGGTTGGTTCAGTACAACCAACCCCGCTGGGTGCCCACCGCTCTGGGATTGGAGCGGTCCGACGCTCTCGGCCCGTGGTTCTTCTCCGAGCGGGTAAACGCCCTGACCGCGGAGTACACCCCGCGATGACCCTGAGCATCCTCTACCGCGGGCCGCTGAGCAGTTGCAACTACGCTTGCGACTACTGCCCGTTCGCCAAGCGGACCGAGACGCCGGCGGAGTTGGCCCACGACCGCGAGTGCCTGGAACGGTTTGTGAGTTGGGTCGGCGGTCGGACGCACCCGGTCGGCGTGCTCTTCACCCCGTGGGGCGAGGCTCTGGTGCGGCGGTGGTATCAGGACGCGCTGGCCGAATTGACCAAGATGCCGCACGTGGTGAAGGCCGCGATTCAGACGAACCTCTCCTGCAAGCTCGACTGGACCGACGGGTGCGACAAAACGAAGCTCGCCCTGTGGTGTACCTACCACCCCGGCGAGACCACCCGCGAGAAGTTCCTGGCGAAGTGTCGGGAGTTGCTCGCCCGCGGGGTGCGGTTCAGCGTCGGCGTGGTGGGGCTGACGGAACACCTTACCGAGATCGAAGTGCTGCGGGCCGAGTTGCCGCTGAGTGTGTACCTGTGGGTGAACGCCTTCAAGCGCGTGCCCGACTACTACACGCCCGAGATGGTGGACGCCCTCACCGGCATCGACCCGCTGTTCCCGCTGAACAACACCCGCCACCCGAGCGTCGGCCGACCGTGCCGCACCGGGCACACGGTCATTTCCGTCGCCGGCGACGGCACGGTGCGGCGGTGTCATTTCGTGGACACGCCGCTCGGCAACATTTACCATCCGGACTTCGACGCCTGCCTGGCCGAACGCCCGTGCCCGAACGCCACCTGCGGGTGCCACATCGGGTATGTGCATTTGCAACCGCTCGGCCTGTACGAGCGGTTCGGCAACGGCGTGTTGGAGCGAATCCCGATGGAATACCGGGTGATCGACGACCTGGGCAACGAAGTCAACCACCTCTCACCTCTCCCCGCTGGGGAGAGGTCG
>JANNDF010000334.1:0-1518 GCA_031387445.1 Planctomycetia bacterium | reverse complement strand
GCTCATCACAACCGCCCGGCGAGAGATGTTCCCGGTACAACAACGGGCACCGAAGACCGGCCGAGCGTAACCCGCTGCGGCCCCAAAGGCTCGCCGAAATCGAGCTTTTCAAACCAAATTCCACTCGCCGGGAATTGCTGGTCGCCCACAAGTCGTTCGGCGTCAGAGGGCGGTCCTTCGGGTGCTCCGCCTTGCTCGTCGTGCTGCCCACCACCACGCCGGTGTTCGTGCCGCCGCCGCTCGTCAGGATGCTCATCGCCTGCGGCCAGTGGTCGCGGCCGGGTCGCCCGTTCACGTTCTCCACCTTCGGCGTGCGGCCGAACTCGCCCGTCACCACCAGCAGCACCTTCTTGTCCAGCCCGCGGTCGTACAAGTCGTTAATCAGGGCCGTCAGCGCCTGGTCGAGGAAGCCGAGTTTGTGCTTGGTGTCGGCGAAGATGTGTCCGTTCACCGCGTGGCTGTCCCAGTTGTAGATGCCGTCCTTGATCATCTCCTGCCCGCGGGGGGTGGCGTTTTCCAGAACCAGCGTCACCCACCGCACGCCGGCTTCCACCAGCTTGCGGGCCATCAGGCACCGCTGGCCGTAGCGGTGGTCGCCGTAGCGGTCGCGCTCCTTCGGTGTCAACTTGGTCAGGTCGAACGCCTCTTTCGCGGCGGTGCTGGTCATCAGGTCGAACGCCCGCCCGCGGGCCGAGTCCATTCCGTCGGCGAGGCCGCTGCGGTCGTGCGGCATCGGCTTGTCGAAGCTGGCGAGCAGGCTGCGGCGGTCGTCGAGCTTGTGTTCGGTGCCGGGCAGGGTGCTCAGGTTCTTCACGCCGAACTTCGGGTCGGACGGGTCGCCCACCACCATGAACGGGTGCGTGCCTTGCCCCAGGTACGCACTGCCGAAGCTGAACGTGTCGATGCCCTGCCGCCCGCCGTCCACCTCGCACACGTAGTTCGGCAGCTTCCTCCCCTCGCCCATCAGCTTGGCCGCCATGCTGCCGGCCATCGGGTAGTCGTTCACGAACCCGACCGGTTGGAGCGGGTCGCGGCCGGTGAGGAACTTCTTGTGCCCGCCGCCGTGGTCGGCGAACGTGTGCGCGACGCTGCGGATGAGGCTGAACTTGTCGGCGATCTTGGCCAGGCTGGGCAGGTGTTCGCAGATGTCGAGGCCGGGCACGTTCGTGCGGATCGGTCGAAAGTCGCCGCGGTACTCGACCGGTGCGTCGGGCTTCATGTCGAACGTGTCTTGGTGCGGCGGGCCGCCGGGCAGCCAGACGAAGATGACGGCCGGGTCGTTGCCGGTGGCGTCCGGTTCGCCCGCCCGCAGGGTGAACGGCGACACGCCGGCGGCGGCCCCGGCGAAGGCGACGGACCCGAACCGCAACACGTCCCGACGCGACGGACCAGTGCAAACCGGCATGGCGAACGTCCCGAACGTGCGGAAGGGGCGGGATTAAAAGGATAGCCGATGTTCGCGGCGGGGTCAAAGTGGAGATCGCGGCTGCCGATGGCGAGCCGTGCCCCGTGAGGGGC
>JANNDF010000309.1:0-2963 GCA_031387445.1 Planctomycetia bacterium | reverse complement strand
CTCGCGGCCACGGTGAACGTGGCCGAGGAACCGACGCATTTGGTCGGGTGGGTGGGCGGGGTGAACGGCTACCTGGTGTTCGTCACCACGTCGGCGTCGCGTGCCCGCCCGCCCAGTCGGTTGTGCGTCATCACCGTGATCTGGTTGTCGCCGGTTCGCAGGCGGTCGGCGGCAATGACGAACTCCTGCTCGTAGGCTTTCGCGCCGCCGGTGTTCACCCGCTCCATGCGGTAGTCGTTCACCCACAGTTCCACCCGCTCGGGCAGCAGGTCGGGGTTGGCGCCGATCGGGTTCACCTTCACCCGCACGGACACCTTCCCTCCTTCCGTCTGCTTGTTCCGCACCAGCAGTTTGACCGGCTCCGGCTCGTACTGACTGAACTTGAGCGGCTGCGGGTTTTTGCCGAGGGCGGCCGACAGGGCGCCGGCCACGTCCCGTTTTTGCAGCAGTTCGCGGAGCAACAGCGGGCGGCGGTAGTGCTCGGCCAACTCTCGCAACCGCAGGAACCGCGGGGAGGCGATCACGTCCTTGGCGTTCACGTGCCACCCGACCAGCCCGTCGCCGTTCGCCGTCTCGGCATGATACCACGACCCCTTCCACATCCACACGACGGAGTCGGTCACGCGGGCGGTGGCGTTGCCCTCCGGGGCGGCGAAGGCGGGGAACCACTTCCACACCGGCCGCTGCTGGACGGTGGTGAGCCGCACGCGGTCGTCCTCCGGGCCGTCCGTTTGCAGGAACACCTCGCGGCCGGGGAGGGCCGGGGCGGACAGCGCCTTCACGGCGTCGGCCGGGGTGCCGACGAGCGGCCACTCCTTCTCTTTCTCTTCCACCTGGTTGAACACGCGGGTGTTCCCGCCCAGCCCGAAGCGGACGATCTTCTCGCCCTCTTTCAGCCCGGACTCCCACGCCGGCGAGCCGGTCGCCACGCTCGCCACCTTCAGTTCCTGTTTGTCGTTCACCTCGAACGTCGCCCCGAGGGTCGGGTGGCCGTCCCACGCCTTGAGCGTGAAGGCCGCGACGGTGTGGTCGGCCCCGCCACTCACGAACCAGGTGCCGTCCTTCGACGCCGCCACGCTCAGCACCTCGGTCGTGTGCCCGACGTACACCGCCAGCGGGGCCAGTTTGGCCGGGGGGACGTGCGGCAGCACGAACAGCGAGCAGCCGTGCGCGTGCCCGACCAGCAGCCGCGTGGGGGCGGTCTCGGTCTTCGGCAGGAAGGTGTAGCAGGTGGGGTCGTTGTACAGGCGGTGGTTGAAGGTCAGTTCCACCCTCTCCTGGTTCGGACCGACGGCGAACCAGCGGCTGCGGAGCCGCTCTTTGGCTGGCGAGTCGTCGGGGGTGACCTTCCACCCGTCGGCCTCGGTGCGGGCGGTGGCGAAGTCTTTGGGCAGCGTGGCCGCCCGCTGGCGGGACAGGTCGTACCCCACCCACTCGCCCCCGCCGACGGCGTTCGGGTGGTCGGCGGTCGCGTCCGGCTGCACCTTCACCGCCACCAGCGCGTCCCCGCCGATGCCGACGGCGAACACCTTCCGCCCGGCCCCGCGAACGGTGCTCGTCGGCACGGTCGGTTCTTTCCGGTCCAGGTCGAACAGCCGCACTTCGTCGGCGTCGCCGCCGGCGACGGCGAACAGGCCCTTGCGCGTCGGGTGGAAAGCGACCGACTCGGCCCGGCCGGTCTTCAACTTCACGGTCGGCTCAGCCCCCGCCTTCACCGCGTCGTATACCCACACCTCGTGGGCACGCTCGACGTAGAACTGCGGGTCGCCGTCCACGCCGCCCTTCGGCCCGCCCACCGCGACGGCGATGCGGCCGTTCGGGTCCACCGCCACGCTGTACGGCATCAGCCCTTTGTCCAGCGGGATGTCCACCCCTTCGCCGTCGAACCCGCACACTCGCACCTGCGGCCCCATGAACGCGACCGTCAGCCGCTTGCCGTCCGGGGTGAGTTCGGAGCGGTACACGCGGCCGAGGTCGGTGCCTTTCGCATTTAGGTGGAACAGCTCTTTCGCTTGCGGGACCGGGACGGCCGGGTCGTCGCTCAGCTTGGCTTTCGCCGACACGTCGCACGCCACCACCTGCCCGCTCATCGACACCGACACCAGCGTGTCGTCGTCGCGGAAGAACACCAGCCGCGAGCGGGTGAACAGGTTCGGGGCCGCCCAGGACTCCTTGTCCCAGTCGTTCCGGAGGGTGTGTTTGCCGGCCCGCACGGGGGCGGTCCAGGTGCGGGCGGCCGATTCGAGCTGCGCTTTCGGCTCCGGCTTGTCCAGCTTGGTCGGGGTCCACACCCACAGGCTGCCGTCGGCCGTGCCGAACGCGATCCGCTTGCCGTCGGCCGAGTACGCCACCGCCGTGACGGCACCGAAGTTGTCCCCGTTCGACCGCGGCCAGGTGTACCCCTCCACCACCGTCTCGGCGGCGGTCGATTCGGTGCGGCTGAGCACACCCACGCCGGACACGATCATGCCCACACCGCCGACGACCACCTTTTCCCCGCTCGGGTGGATCGCCAGGTTCTTGATGCCGCCCCGCTTTTCCCGCCACGACGGCCAGCGGAGGGTCTTCATCGCCGTGCGGTCGGTGCGAAGCTGCGGGCCGTCTTTGGCGGTCAGGTCCACCGGCCAGACGGTGACGCACTTGTCATCGCCGCCGGCAAAAAGGTACTGGCCGGCCGCGTCCCACCGCATCATGTCGCAGAAGCCGACCCGCCCGCCGTGGTCGAGGACAATTTCCGGTTCGGCCCGGTCGCGGCGGTCCAGTTGGGCGACAGCCGCCGATCCGGCGGCGAGCAGGGCGAGGGCAGCGAGTGGCACGCGGCAGTTCATTGGACACCGGAATGGAGTGCAATCGGGGCGCAACCCGCCCCGGCTATCTGAGAAATGCGATTTCGGGGGCGACAAGCGGACAAAAAACCGGAAGTGGTCTGCTCGCTCCGCGAGCGGTCTGGAATCCGCTCGCGG
>JANNDF010000022.1:0-2712 GCA_031387445.1 Planctomycetia bacterium | reverse complement strand
GGGTTACTCTTGGGGGGGGGGTTGGTTGGTCCCCCCCGGATGTGTGGCGGGGGGTGCTTATTTGCACACCCCCCCCCCGGCAACACTGCCGGGGGTCACCAAGTCGAGGACATCCGATGACCGCCGATCTTGAAGCCACCTACACCGCCGCCCACTACCGCGTGTTCGCCGACCCGCCGTTCGTGCTGCGGGTGGGTGAACCGAGTACCGAACTCGATGCACTGCTGGCTGCGCATGCCGCGGACACCTGGGCGTTCGTGACGGCGTGCAATCCGGGGTCGGTGCCGTTGGCGGCGGAAACGAACGTCGAGCGGATGGCCCGACTTCAAGAAGTGTTGACCCGCTTCACCACCTACCCCGGTGAAAGCTCCGACCCGGCCGGCGGGTGGGCCGAACCGAGCGTGCTGGTGGTGGGCATCAGCCGTGCGGAGGCGGTGGCGGTGGCCAAGGCGTTCGGGCAGAACGCGATCCTGGCGGGCGTGCGGGGCGGGGCGGTGGAGTTGGTGTGGACGTAGCGAGGCGCAGCCGAGCGCGTCGGAGGCACAACGCGCTCGGCTGCGCCTCGCGGCTACCGCAACCGGTAGGGCACTTCGAGGCCATGCGTGGTCATCAGTTGCTCATTCGCCAGCAGTTCGGCCGTCGGGCCGTCGGCCATCACTTTGCCGCCGTCGAGCACGATCGTCCGCGGGCAGCAGTCGAGCACCATTTCCAAATCGTGCGTGGCGAGCAGAAGCGTGCCGGGTAAATCGCACACGGTGCCGATCAGTTCCCGCCGCCCGCGGGGGTCAAGGAACATGCTCGGTTCATCCAGCAGCAGCACGCCCGGTTTCATGGCCAGCACGCCGGCGAGCGCCGCCCGCCGCTTCTCACCCCCGCTCAGCTTGTGCGGCGACCGCTCGGCACAGTCGCGCAGCCCCACGTTTTCCAGGCTCTCGGCGGCGATGCGTCGGGCGTCGTCGGGCGTGGCCCCCATGTTCAGCGGGCCGAACGCCACGTCTTCGATCACCGTCGCGCTGAACAACTGGTCGTCGGGGTTCTGGAACACCACGCCGATTCGTGCCGGCAGTTCCTTCCGCTGCTTCACGTCCGCCGGATCGAGGCCGCACACGTTCACTTCACCCGGCTTGCCGTGCAGCACCCCGCACAGCCGCAGAAAGAGGGTGGTCTTGCCCGCCCCGTTCGGCCCGACGAGGGCCACCCGCTCGCCCGGCTGTAATGCGAACGACACCGCGTGCAGCGCCACCCGCCCGTCGGCGTAGCGGTGCGTCAGCGCGTGAACTCGCACGGCGGCGGCGGTCGTCGGTTCGGCGGCAATCATAGTCGATCCCACAACATCAACCCCCCAAACCCCAGCACCACCCCCACGAACCCGACCACATCCCACACGCCCGTGTGGAACGGCGACATCGGGTGATACTTCCCGTCGAACCCGCGGCACCGCATGGCGTCGGCCACGTGTTCCGCGCGGTCGCCCCCGCGGACGAGCAGCGTGCCGGCGGCGGAGCCGAGCGTGCGGTAGGTGTGGGCGTTCGTGCCAGACTTGAATCCCCGCGTCCGCATGGCGATCCGCACCCGCCGGGCTTCGCCGAAGAACAGCAGCGAGTAGCGGTGCGCCAGTTGCGCGATCTGCACCAGCACGCCGGGCACGTACAGCGCGTGGGCGGCGGCGAACGTGCGGGCGAGCGGGGCGGTGTGGACCAGCACCACCGCCAGTGTGCCGACGGCGAACGCCCGACACCCCACGCCGATGGCCGTGAGCCATCCGCCTTCGGCGGTGAACGGCAGCACCACCAGCACCGGGGCGACGCCCACCGCCAGCACCAGCCACCGCGAGCCGAGCACGCCCCACCGCACCCGTCCGAACATCGCCAGGGTCAGCGACAGGCCGAACGCCACCCCCGACGGCCACGGGTTCCGCAGCAGCACCACGCCGACGGTGGCGAGCACCACCGCCGCCAGCTTCCAGCGGGCATCCCACCGGCCGACCGGCGAATCGGGGATGGTGCTGTCGCGGACGGTGAGGGACATGGGCGGCGGTGTGAGGAACGAAGAGAGTAGTATTACCATCGCCACACCCCCGCGGCACCTTTGCCAGTCAGCCGGGTTGAATCTTCACACCCCCTCCACACGCGGAGTGGACCACTCTCCGGAGTTCGCCATGAACTGCCTGCTGATCGCGTCCGTACTGCTCGCCGCCGACCCGAAGGCCGATGAGGGCTTCACCCCGCTGTTCAACGGCAAAGACCTGTCCGGCTGGCAGATCGCCGCCAACAAGGACAAGGACAAGGGCGGGGACAGCCTGGACAAGAAGACGGAATCGCCCACCAAGCGGTACGTGGTGACAGACGGCACCATCGTCATCGACCCGAAGGTGAAGGGCGACATGGTGCTGCTGACCGACAAGAAGTTCGAGAAGGACGCGCACATCAAGTTCGAGTTCAAGGCGGGCAAGGGGTGCAACAACGACCTGTACTTCCGCGGGCTGAAGTTCGACATCAACCCGGACGGCGTGAAGCAGATCAAACTGGACGAGTGGAACACGCTGGAGATCGTGGCGAAGGGTGAGGAGGCCGAGGTGAAGGTGAACGGCGAGAGCGTGAAGAAGTTCAAGATCAAGGGGACGAGTCAGTTCGGCATCCGCGCGGAGTTCGGGCCGGTGGAGGTCAAGAACATTCGGGTGAAGGAGTGAGGACGGTGGGGTTTGCCGCGAGG
>JANNDF010000277.1:0-2890 GCA_031387445.1 Planctomycetia bacterium | reverse complement strand
CCCGGTCACCGCGCTCACGGTTCCCGAGCCGGTTTCCACCCCCGAACTGTGCGAACTCATCCACACCCGCCTGCGGGACTGGGCGTCGTCGGCCGGTGTGCCGCGCGATTGCCCGTTGGTCGAACTGTTCCGCAGCCTGAGCACGCTCGAGCCGGCCCCGACGGTGGGCCAGTTCCACGACGCCCTGCGGCAACTGCACGCCGACGTCCGCATCTACCTGCACCCGTGGACCGCCCCGCTGTACGCCTTGCCCGAGCCGCCGATGGCGCTCTTGGTCGGGCATGAGATCGCATACTACGCCTCGCTTCGCTCGGCCGTAGGTCATCAGTCATGAGTCACCAGTCATGAGTCCGGGTTGTCATCACCCGCAGACTTCTGGTGTCGGTGCTGATGACTGATGACTGATGACTGATGACCCACCCTCGGAGGTTACGGATGACCGCCACCCTGACACGCCCCGCCCCGGCCAACCCCCGCGAGTTCCTCAAGCGGGCGGGCAACCCGTTCCGCAACTACTTCGCCCGCAACCCGGACGACGACGTGTGCGCGCGTTACCACGTCCCGGAGTTGTTCGCGGCCGAGCGCGACCTGCTGCACGCCATCATCGACCTGTACCGCTACGACCCGATGGCCCACTCGGAAGTGGTGCCGGTGCTGGGCAACAAGGGGGCGGGCAAGACGCACCTGCTGCACAGCATTAAGCACGGCACCGGCGGGCAGTGGCAACTGCTCGTCACGCCGGGGGTGTTCCAGAAAGACACCGACTTCCTCGAATACCTGCTGTTCCAGATCATCGACACGCTGCTCGGCGGGGGCAAGCAGAAGGGCTGCCGGCCGATGGAGTACGTCGGCGACCAACTGGTGCGGCGGCAACTGGGGCTGGCCGTCCGCGACATGCAGCCGGCCGACAAGGTGGAACTGTTCCCCCCGCCGGGGCTGGGCCGGTGGGCGCGGCGGCTGGGCCTGGGCACCACGCAGGCGAACGAGCGGGCGGAGTGGCTGATCGAAAACCTCTCGGGGTATGCCAACTTCGCCCGCGTGCCGATGCCGCTTAGCCAGGCGCTGAGCGGGGCGGGTCTGACGCCGCAGCGGGCGTATGACCTGTGCGCCGCGTACGCCGCACGCACCGAGCCGCACAACGCCGCCGGCCTCATCCGCCGCAACGTGCTGAACGGCTTCGCCAAGGCCGTGCTGCTGAACGACGAGTCCGAACTGGCCAGCTTCCTCACCTACGGGTTCGCCGAACTCGACTTCAACGTCAAGCCGGGCCGCCAGGACCTCGTGCTGCAACTGTTCAAGGTGCTGACCGACGTGTTCCGCGGGCTGAAGATCCCCGTGGTGGTGGCGTTCGATCAGCTCGAAGACCTGCTCCTCGCCCGCCGCAACGACGACGTTCACCGCACCGCCGAGGCGTTCTTCGCCGGCATCGTGCAGGTGATGCACCAGATCGACGGCCTGTGCTTCCTCATCTTCGCCGAGCGGGGGCTGTGGAACCGCTTCGTGCCCAGCCTGGACGGGTACATTCAGGACCGCCTGAACAACCCGGTTCACGTGCCCAAATTCGGCACGGTGAAGGCACTCCGCCTGGAAGCGCCGCCGGCGGACCTCGTCCGCCGCGTGGTGGAAGCTCGTCTGCGGCCGGTGCTGGACGAACTGCCGAATGCGGCCGACTACCCCGGCCTGTACCCGTTCGCCGGCGAGCAGGTCGACCGCGTGGCACGCACCGAGCCGACCCTGCGTGACATGCTGCAACAGTTCCGCCACCTGTTCGACCACATGATCTACGGCCCGGACGACGTGAGCGGAGTCGGCCCCGCAGTGACCGGCTGGACGGCCACCGCGACCGACAAGGAGCGGGTGAACCGCATCACCGACTTCGGCGACTTCCCCGTGGTGCCGCCGACGCGGGCGGAGGTGTTCGGGACGCAGCCGCTGCCCGGCGTCGAGCCGACCCCGCCGCCGGAGAGCCGCATCTCGGCACTCCTGGGCGAAGCGGAAGGGGACGAGGTGACGTTCAAGAATGTGGACGTGATCGAGAGTGCGGTTGAAAGCTCCCCTCTCCCCTGGGGGAGAGGGGCTGGGGATGGGGTGGAAGAAGACGCCCCGAACCCCTCTCCCACAGAAACCGACATCGGGACGATGCCGGGGGGAGAGGGAGACCAGCGGGCCACCCTCCTCACCGCCGCGAACATGGCCGACCTGTGGGACCAGGAGTTCCGCAGTGCCCGCCGCAAGCTCGAACCGGAAGGCGCGCTCACCGGCGCGACCCGCGAGCTGCAAGCGGCGCTCGGCACGTTCCTCACCGCCTGCCACGAGCACGGGGTGAAGGTCGGCCCGTGGCGGTTGCAACACGTGGTCGGCGAGTGGCCGTTCGGCGAGCACCCCACCTACGGCGTCGTCACGCTCGCGCACTGGGCGTGCAAGGACGCCCAGCCGTGGAAGGTGGGCGTCGGGCTGTTCCTCGCCCGCGGGGCCGGCAAGCCGAAGGATCTGGAAATCAAACTGGCCGTGATGGAGGCGCAACCGCCGGTGGTGGATCACATGATCCTGCTGCGGCCGGAAGACGACCTGAGCCTGACCGGGAAGAGCAAGACGCTGTGGACCGAGGCCGAGAAGCGAGGCCGGCACGCCCGCCTGGAGCCGGTCGGGCTGGACGGGTTCGCGCTCATCTACAGCTTCCCGCGGTGGATGGCCGCCCTGCGGGAAGGGCTGCCCGCCGGCGCCCCGCTGCCGAACCTGGCCGACCTGATTCAAGAGAAGGCCGAGGGGTTGCTCGAACGGGTGTGCATGCCGATCAACTGACCCTCTGGTTCGCCGCGAGCGTGCGAGCGGCCAAAGTACTCCGCACCCTCCGGGTGCGGTTCGAATTCAGACCGCACCCGGAGGGTGC